>NZ_JBNNVQ010000096.1:0-23635 GCF_050280625.1 Pseudomonas sp. NPDC089569 | reverse complement strand
CGTCAAAGAGGCCATGGGCAGCCAGGTCTGCTCGGTCTATCTGCTTGATCCCGAGACCAACCGTTTCGTGCTGATGGCCACCGAGGGCTTGAACAAGCGCTCGATCGGTAGGGTCAGCATGGCCCCCAATGAAGGTCTGGTTGGCCTGGTCGGCACGCGTGAAGAACCCCTGAACCTTGAGAACGCCGCGGATCACCCGCGCTACCGCTACTTTGCCGAAACCGGTGAAGAGCGCTTCGCCTCGTTCCTCGGGGCGCCGATCATTCACCACCGCCGCGTTGTCGGCGTGTTGGTCATCCAGCAAAAAGAACGCCGCCAGTTCGATGAAGGCGAAGAAGCCTTCCTCGTGACCATGAGCGCCCAACTCGCCGGGGTAATCGCCCACGCCGAGGCCACGGGCTCCATCCGTGGCCTGGGCCGCCAGGGCAAGGGTATTCAGGAAGCCAAGTTCGTCGGCGTACCGGGTTCGCCTGGTGCGGCGGTCGGTACGGCCGTGGTCATGCTGCCTCCGGCCGACCTGGACGTGGTGCCCGACAAGGCCATCACCGACATCGATGCCGAACTCGGACTGTTCAAGACAGCCATCGAAGGCGTGCGTGCCGACATGCGCGCGCTGTCCGCCAAGCTTGCGACGCAGTTGCGCCCTGAAGAGCGCGCACTGTTCGACGTCTACCTGATGATGCTCGACGACGCGGCGCTGGGCAGCGAAGTGACCACGGTGATCAAGACCGGTCAGTGGGCCCAGGGCGCACTGCGCCAGGTGGTCACCGATCACGTCAACCGTTTCGAATTGATGGACGACGCCTACCTGCGTGAGCGCGCCTCCGACGTCAAGGACCTTGGCCGGCGCCTGCTGGCCTACCTGCAGGAAGAACGCCAGCAAACCCTGGTCTATCCCGACAACACCATTCTGGTCAGTGAAGAACTGACGCCGGCCATGCTCGGCGAGGTGCCGGAAGGCAAGCTGGCGGGTCTGGTTTCCGTACTCGGCTCGGGTAACTCCCACGTGGCGATCCTGGCGCGTGCGATGGGCATCCCGACGGTCATGGGCCTGGTCGACCTGCCGTATTCCAAGGTCGACGGCATCCAGATGATCGTCGACGGCTACCACGGCGAGGTGTACACCAACCCCAGCGACGTGCTGCGCAAGCAGTTCGCCGAAGTGGTCGAGGAAGAGAAACAACTGGCCCTGGGCCTCGACGCGCTGCGCGATCTGCCGTGCGTCACGGTCGACGGGCACCGCATGCCGCTGTGGGTCAACACCGGCCTGCTGGCGGACGTGGCACGGGCGCAAAAGCGCGGTGCCGAAGGTGTCGGGCTGTATCGCACCGAAGTGCCGTTCATGATCAACCAGCGCTTCCCGAGCGAAAAGGAACAACTGGCGATCTACCGCGAGCAATTGGCCGCGTTCCATCCGCAACCGGTCACCATGCGCACGCTGGACATCGGCGGTGACAAGGCGCTGTCGTACTTCCCGATCAAGGAAGACAACCCCTTCCTTGGCTGGCGCGGCATACGCGTTACCCTCGATCATCCGGAGATCTTCCTGGTACAGACCCGCGCCATGCTCAAGGCCAGCGAGGGCCTGAACAACCTGCGCATTCTGTTGCCCATGATTTCCGGTACCCATGAGCTGGAAGAAGCCCTGCACCTGATCCACCGTGCCTGGGGCGAGGTGCGCGACGAAGGTTGTGACGTGCCAATGCCGCCGGTTGGCGTGATGATCGAAATTCCGGCAGCGGTGTATCAGACCAAGGAGCTGGCGCGGCAGGTGGACTTCCTGTCGGTGGGCTCCAACGACCTGACCCAGTACCTTTTGGCCGTGGACCGAAACAACCCGCGAGTGGCCGACCTCTACGACTACCTGCACCCGGCCGTATTGCAGGC
The DNA here is from genome assembly GCF_050280625.1 of Pseudomonas sp. NPDC089569. NCBI lineage: Bacteria > Pseudomonadati > Pseudomonadota > Gammaproteobacteria > Pseudomonadales > Pseudomonadaceae > Pseudomonas > Pseudomonas sp. NPDC089569. The sequence continues at coordinate 21,748 of NZ_JBNNVQ010000096.1, read as the reverse complement.
CCTGCAAACCGTCGTGCGCGATGCCCACGCCGAAGGCAAGCCGGTCAGTATCTGCGGTGAGATGGCTGGTGATCCGGCGGCTGCGGTGCTGTTGATGGCGATGGGCTTCGACAGCTTGTCGATGAACGCCACCAACCTGCCGAAAGTGAAGTGGATGCTGCGCCAGATCAATCTGAGCAAGGCCCGGGAACTGCTGGCCGAACTGATGACCATCGACAACCCGCAAGTTATCCACAGCTCGCTGCACCTGGCGCTGAAGAACCTCGGGCTGGCGCGGATGATCAATCCGGCGGCTATCAAGCCGCTCTGAATCTGCGGTGCGCTCTTCGCGGGCAAGCCTCGCTCCTACAGGCCAATCGGTCCTCTGTAGGAGCGAGGCTTGCCCGCGAAGGCGTCAGTCCAGGCACCCTAAATCCTGATCTCCACTTCCCCGAGATGCCCGCCAAAGGGGCCGAAGCTCCGCTCGACCAGGTGCCGTGTGCCATCCGCGTGCACAATCAACGCCGTACTTGCCCGGGTCCCGTAGCTCTGGCTGGCAATGAACACGCTCGACAGCAATGTTTCGGTGGCCAGGCCGACGCCGGTGTCCGGCAGTTCGGCGAATGGTGCTTGCTGCGCATCGCTCAGTAGCGCCAGTAACGCTTGAGGCTGGGGATCTTCCAGCACTTCGCTCAACGCAGCCTTGGCCTTGAGCAGTTTTGGCCACGGCGTATCCAGCCCGGCATTCGACACACCGTAGACACCCGCAGGCAGCATCACTGCCTCCGACTCCCGCGCATTGAAGTGCCAGAGTTCGTTGTTGTTGCCAACCAACAGGTTAAATCCACCGTACTCCGGCGAACGTGCGACAACATCGCTCAAATAGTCATCTATCGACTGTTCGCCGCCGAGAAAGCGCGCCACCAGCTCACCGCGCGATTTGCGCCCCGGCGGTCGATGAGGATCGCGAATGTTGGTCAGTGCGGCGAAGCGTCCGTTGGCCCCGACGCCGAGCCAGGTGCCGCCGGCCTCCAGGTCGCGCCCCGCGTAGATCTGCGCAGCTTCCGGCCATCGCGCCAGCGGCAGGGTGGGGCGGGCATAGAACTCGTCGCGGTTGGCCGCCACGATCAGCGGTTGGGCATGACCCGGTCGCCAGGCGAAAACAATCAGGCACATAAGGCATGTCCTTGTGTGTTTTTTGTCCACTCTACGCAGTCATGGTGCGGGTATCCATCGCCATCCAGTGGAGCCCGAGGCCATGCATCCGTTAACATGCCGCTCCGGTTCTGGGGTTGGGTGGGAAAACAGCATGGAATTTCTGCTCTATCTGGCGCTCGGCGCCTGTGCCGGTGTGCTGGCCGGGCTGTTCGGCGTCGGCGGCGGGATCATCATCGTGCCGGTGCTGGTGTTCAGTTTCAAAGCGCAGGGGTTCGATCCTTCGATCCTGACGCATCTGGCCGTCGGTACGTCGCTGGCGACGATCATTTTCACTTCCGTCAACGCGGTGCGCGAGCATCATCGCCGCGGTGCCGTACGTTGGCCGATTTTCGTCTGGATGACCCTTGGCATCCTGATCGGTGCCGGTTTCGGCGCAATCACGGCCGAAGCGATTTCCGGACCCAACCTGCAGAAAATCATCGGTGTGTTTGCCCTGGTGATTGCCGCGCAGCTGGCGCTGGACCTCAAGCCCAAGGCCAGTCGAACGGTGCCGGGTAAAGTCGGTCTGACCGTAGCCGGCAGTGTGATCGGTTGGGCCTCGGCGATTTTCGGCATTGGCGGTGGTTCGCTGACCGTACCGTTTCTGACCTGGCGCAGCGTGCCGATGCAGCAGGCGGTCGCCACATCGTCGGCCTGCGGCCTGCCGATCGCTTTGGCAAGTGCATTAAGTTTCATGATTCTGGGCTGGCACGATCCTCAGTTGCCGGCTCATAGTCTCGGTTTCGTTTACTTGCCGGCCTTGTTGGGCATTGCCCTGACCAGCATGTTTTTCGCCCGCATCGGTGCACGGCTTGCCCACAAGCTTTCGCCGAAGTTGCTGAAAAGACTGTTTGCCGCTTTGCTGTTTTGCGTTGGTCTGAACTTTCTAGTCTGAAGCATCTGCTCTGACGCACGGCGCAATCCTGGCTTAATCCCGAGGTGGCAGCGTCACCGGGGAAATTTTGAAGATTTGAACTCTAACGAGGAGTCGCAATGCTGCCTTACCCGCAGATTGATCCGGTGGCCGTTGCCATCGGTCCCCTGAAAATCCACTGGTACGGTCTGATGTACCTGATCGGCATCGGTGGCGCGTGGTTGCTGGCGTCGCGCCGGTTGAACCGCTTCGATCCGACCTGGACCAAGGAAAAACTCTCTGACCTGGTGTTCTGGCTGTCGATGGGGGTGATTGTCGGCGGGCGGCTGGGTTATGTGCTGTTCTACGATCTGAGCGCTTACCTTGCCAACCCGACGCTGATTTTCGAAGTGTGGAAGGGCGGCATGTCGTTCCACGGCGGCTTTATCGGCGTGATGCTGGCGGCCCTGTGGTTCGGCAAGAAGAACAACAAGACGTTCTTCCAGTTGATGGACTTCGTCGCCCCCATGGTGCCGATCGGCCTGGGTGCCGGGCGCATCGGTAACTTCATCAATGCCGAATTGTGGGGCAAGCCGACCGACGTGCCGTGGGCAATGATCTTCCCGCCGTTCAGCGATCCGGCGCAGTTGCCGCGTCACCCCTCGCAGCTGTACCAGTTTGCCCTGGAAGGTGTGGCGCTGTTCCTGATCCTGTGGCTGTTCTCGCGCAAACCGCGGCCAACCATGGCGGTTTCTGGGATGTTCGCGCTGTTCTACGGCATTTTCCGTTTTATCGTCGAATTCGTCCGCGTACCGGATGCGCAACTGGGCTATCTGGCCTGGAACTGGCTGACCATGGGCCAATTGCTGTGCGTGCCGATGATCGTTGGCGGTCTGCTGCTGATCTGGCTGGCGTACCGCCGTGCCCCGGCAGCCCCGGCGGCAGCGGTTTAAGCCACTGCGCACTTCATTCGAATCCCGCAGCAGCGGCTGCGGGTTCAAGGACACAGGTAACTCATGAAGCAATATCTCGAACTGGTCGCCCACGTCATCAAGAACGGCACCAAGCAGGCCAACCGTACCGGCGTGAACACCATCAGCTTTCCCGGTGCGATGTTGCGTTATGACCTGCAGGAAGGTTTTCCGGCGATCACGACCCGCAAACTGGCCTTCAAATCAGCCATCGGTGAGATGTGCGGTTTTCTGCGCGGGGTGAACAACGCGGCTGAATTCCGCGCGCTGGGCTGCAAGGTCTGGGACCAGAATGCCAACGAAAACAGCCAATGGCTGGCTAACCCGTTCCGTCAAGGTGAAGACGACCTTGGCGAAATCTACGGCGTGCAATGGCGCAAATGGCCTGCGTACAAGCAGATCCCGGTCAGCAACCCGGCCGCCATCGAGCAGACACTCAAGCAAGGCTACCGCCAGATTGCGCAAGGCGAAGAGGACGGCCAAGCCTATGTGGTGCTGTACAAAGCCATTGATCAGGTTCGCCAGTGCATCGACACCATCATCAAGGACCCGGGCAGCCGCCGCATTCTGTTCCACGGCTGGAACTGCGCCCAACTCGATGAGATGGCGCTGCCGCCTTGCCACTTGCTGTACCAGTTCCACCCGAATGTCGAGACCAAGGAGATTTCCCTGACCCTCTACATCCGCTCCAACGACCTGGGCCTGGGTACGCCATTCAACCTGACAGAAGGTGCGGCGCTGCTGAGCCTGATCGGTCGCCTGACCGGCTACACGCCGCGCTGGTTCACCTATTTCATCGGCGATGCGCACATCTACGAAAACCATCTGGACATGCTCAACGAACAGCTCAAGCGCGAGCCGTTCCCGATGCCCAAATTGGTGATTTCCGACCGTGTGCCGGAGTTCGCCAAGACCGGCGTGTATCAGCCGGAGTGGCTGGAGCAGGTAGAACCTGGCGATTTCTCGCTCGAAGGCTACGAGCACCACGCGCCGATGACAGCGCCGATGGCGGTCTGAATCAAGCACCGCTACGCGGTGTTCGCGGGCAAGCCTCGCTCCTACAGGTGGGTGATCCGTAGGAGCGAGGCTTGCCCGCGAAGGCGTCCTCAATGCCCATGACTTCTCCCAACATGGGAATGCTCCACCTCTGTTGCAACAACCCCGCCACTCACTTCCAGCCTCTGCAAAATCCCGCATTGATCGACCTCCGGCCCGCCACCGCAACGCTGGCGCAGGTCGAGCAGTTGCGCCTGCAGGGCCAGCAGGCCGTCGATTCGTGCCTTGACGTGGTGGATGTGTTCGTCGATCAGCGCATTGACGCTTTCGCACTGATCCTGCGGACTGTCGCGAAATGCCAGCAGGCTGCGGATTTCTTCGAGGGTCATGTCGAGGGTGCGGCAATTGCGGATGAAGGTCAGGCGCTCGGCGTGGGCCTGGGTGTAGACGCGGTAGTTGCCGTCGCTGCGTGCCGGTTCCGGCAGCAGGTTTTCGCGTTCGTAGTAGCGGATCGTTTCAACGGCGCAATCCGTGAGTTTCGCCAGTTCTCCAATCTTCATGACGACAATCTCCAAAAGGGTGCTTGACCCTATAGTGGCTACAGGGTCTTTACTTGGCAACAGGTACTCTTATGGACGCAACCAATGAGCGATTCCCTGCACACCCACAAACCCGAAGAGGCTTGCAGCAGTAAATTCAAGCCCGTGACTGCCCATGTTCATGGCGGCCATGGCGATTCCTGTTGTTCGTCGAAAACCGTGACGCCTGCGCTGATCCAGCTGAGCGAAGCGCCTACGGCAGATGCACGCCTGAGCCGCTTTCGCATCGAGGCCATGGACTGTCCGACCGAGCAGACGCTGATTCAGAACAAGCTAGGGAAACTGACCGGCGTACAGCAGCTGGAGTTCAATTTGATCAATCGGGTTCTGGGCGTCTCCCACAACCTGTCGAGTACCGCACCGATCATCGAGGCCATCAGCTCCCTCGGCATGCAGGCCGAGCCCCTTGAACAGGGCAGCGAAGCGCCGGCGCCGGCGACCGTGAAAAAGTCCTGGTGGCCGCTGGCGCTGTCCGGTGTGACTGCACTGGCGGCCGAGGTTATTCACTTCACCGGTGCCGCGCCGAACTGGGTGGTGGCAATCATCGCCTTGATATCGATTTTCAGTGGCGGTCTGGGCACCTATAAAAAGGGCTGGATCGCCCTGAAAAACTTCAACCTGAACATCAATGCCTTGATGAGTATCGCGGTGACGGGGGCGATCCTGATCGGCCAGTGGCCGGAAGCGGCGATGGTGATGTTCCTGTTCACCGTGGCCGAGCTGATCGAAGCCAGGTCGCTGGACCGCGCACGCAACGCCATCAGCGGCCTGATGCAGATGACCCCGGAGCAGGCGACCGTCTTGCAGGCTGACGGCAGTTGGGTTGAGCAAGACGTGAAAAGCATCGGGCTCGGCGCGCGGGTGCGGGTGCGTCCTGGTGAGCGGATCGGCCTGGACGGCGAAGTGCTGGCAGGCAACTCGACCATTGATCAGGCGCCCATCACCGGTGAAAGCCTGCCGGTGGAAAAAGCCATTGGCGACAAGGTCTTCGCCGGCACGATCAATCAGGCCGGTTCACTGGAATATGCGGTAACGGCGGCGGCGAATCATTCGACCCTGGCGCGAATCATCCATGCCGTCGAACAGGCCCAGGGCGCGCGGGCGCCGACTCAGCGATTCGTCGACAGTTTCTCGAAAATCTATACCCCGACGGTGTTCGCCCTGGCCCTGGCAGTGGCGGTGATTCCACCGTTGTTCATGAATGCGCTGTGGTTCGACTGGATTTACCGTGCGCTGGTGCTGTTGGTTGTCGCCTGTCCCTGTGCCCTGGTGATCTCTACGCCAGTGACCATCGTCAGCGGCCTGGCGGCTGCGGCACGCAAGGGCATTCTGGTGAAGGGCGGCGTTTATCTGGAGGGGGGGTACAAACTCGATTATCTGGCCTTGGACAAGACCGGCACCATTACCCACGGCAAGCCGGTGCAGACGGACTATCTGTCGCTCGATCCCACCGCCGATGCCTTGGCCCCGGCCATCGCGGCGGCATTGGCCGGCCGTTCGGATCACCCGGTGTCGCGGGCCATCGCCAACGCGGCTGTGGATAAACAGTTGGCCCCGCTGCTTGTGGATAACTTCGAGGCGCTGGGCGGTCGCGGGGTGCGCGGCCGGATCAACGGCCAGCTCTACCATTTGGGCAACCATCGTCTGGTCGAAGACCTTGGGCTGTGTTCGCCCGCGCTGGAAGACAAACTGTTCGCCCTGGAAAAGCAGGGTAAGTCAGTGGTGCTGTTGCTTGACCGGTCCGGTCCACTGGCGCTGTTTGCCGTGGCGGATACAGTGAAAGAGAGCAGCCGCGAAGCGATTCGACAACTGCATGATCTGGGCATCAAAACCCTGATGCTGACCGGTGATAACGTCCATACCGCCCAGGCGATTGCCGCGCAGGTCGGCATCGACCAGGCCCAGGGCGATCTGCTGCCGACCGACAAGCTGCAAGCCATCGAAGCACTTTATGCACAGGGTCATCGTGTGGGGATGGTCGGCGACGGCATCAACGATGCACCGGCGCTGGCGCGATCGGAGATTGGTTTCGCTATGGCCGCTGCGGGTACCGATACCGCCATCGAAACTGCGGATGTCGCCCTGATGGACGACGATCTGCGCAAGATTCCGGCGTTCGTTAATCTGTCGCGGCAGACGTCCAGTGTGCTCAAACAGAACATTGCGTTGGCATTGGTCATCAAGGCGATCTTTCTTGGGGTAACCTTCGCCGGGCTCGCTACCATGTGGATGGCGGTGTTCGCCGACATGGGTGTGAGCCTGTTGGTGGTGTTCAACGGTTTGCGCCTGTTGCGCAAATAAACGAAGAGGGATGTTTGTGCTGAGTGCCGAGCTGAAGGCGTTTTACATGGTTGCCCGTCTGGGCAGCATTACCCTGGCAGCGAAAAAGCTCGGCCTGAGCCAGCCCACGGTGACGACCCAGATCCGGCATCTGGAAAGTCAGTACTCGGTGGAGCTGTTCTACCGCGGTGGCCGCCGCCTGAGCGTCAGCGAAGAAGGCGCGCGGCTGCTGCCGATGGTCAAGGCGCTGATGCAGCAGGAGGCCGACATCGAGTTCTTCCTGCGTAACAGCGGCCAGCTCCAGGGCACGTTGCGTATCGCCGCCACGGCGCCGTATTACATCCTCGATCTGGTGAAAACCTTCCGCGAGCGCCTGCCGCAGGTGGAGGTATCGGTAGAGATCGGCAACTCCCAGCAGGTACTCGAAGCCCTGGAGGAGTATCGGGTCGATGTCGCGGCCTCATCGCAGTTGCTTGAGGATGCACGGTTGATTCGCCGGGTGCTCGGTAGCGATCCGCTGGTGCTGGCCGTGCATCGCAATCATCCGCTGGCGGTCCATGATCATGTGCAACTTGGTGCGTTGGCCGGGCATACGTTGTTGATGCGCGAGCCGGGCTCGACCACCCGTCGCCTGACCGAAGAGTTACTCGCCGGCGCCGGAGTGAGTGTCGGGCCATTGCTGGAGATCGGCAGCCGCGAGTCAATCCGGGAAGCCGTGCTGCGCAACATCGGCATCAGCCTCATTGCCCGTCAGGAAGTCCCCCACGATCCGCAGTTGCGGGTGCTGACCATCGAGGGGGCACCCTTGCTGCCGGAGTACCTGTACTGCCTCAAGGAGCGAAAAGGCGCACGGCTGCCGGCGGCGTTCCTGGGGGTCGCACAGGAAATGGCCCCGGCCTGAAATCTTCGTTGCCTTCACTGGCCTCATCGCGAGCAGGCTCGCTCCCACAGGGGAGCGCGGTCGAATGTGGGAGCGAGCCTGCTCGCGATGGCGTCAGTCCGAATACTACTTTCGGTCGTTTGATCGTTCCCACGCTCTGCGTGGGAATGCAGCCCGGGACGCTCTGCGTCCCAAGAGCCGAACGCGGAGCGTCCGTGGAGGCGTTCCCACGCAAAGCGTGGGAACGATCAGGGGGGCAGAGTGAACCAAAATCTCCGAATACCACTATCGGCGGTTTTTGCCTTACTGCCACATGACGGACGCATTACAACTCTAGGATGGCCTTCATCTGTTAGATGAGGTCCGTCCATGAACAACTCGATCACAACTGCCCTGACCAATCCCGGCGTGCCGATGAAGGTGCGCGGCGTGCAAAAGCGTTTCGGCGCTTTTACTGCACTGGATAACGTGTCGCTCGACGTGGCGGCCGGTGAATTGGTGTGCCTGCTGGGGCCTTCGGGTTGCGGTAAAACCACCTTGCTGCGCTGCATCGCCGGACTTGAGCGGCAGGATGTTGGCGAGTTGTACCTGGGCGACCGCGACGTTTCTCACCTGGCACCCCAGGCGCGGGACTACGGCATTCTGTTCCAGTCCTACGCGCTGTTTCCCAATCTTACGGTCGAAGCGAACATCGCCTACGGCCTCGCCGGCAGTGGTCGTGATCAAGTCCGTCAGCGGGTCGGTCAGATGCTGGAGTTGGTCGGCCTGAGCGGCAGCGAGAAAAAGTACCCTGGCCAGTTGTCCGGCGGCCAGCAGCAGCGGGTGGCTTTGGCACGGGCGCTCGCGCCTTCGCCTTCGCTGTTGCTGCTCGATGAGCCGATGTCGGCACTCGATGCCCGTGTCCGCGAGCACTTGTGCACCGAACTGCGCCAACTGCAACGCGAGCTTGGCATCACCACCCTGATGGTCACCCACAATCAGGATGAGGCCATGTTGATGGCCGATCGCATCGCTGTGATGAACAACGGCAAGGTCGAGCAGTTCGCCACGCCGCAGGAAATCTATGACCGCCCGGCCACGCCATTCGTGGCCGAATTCGTCGGCCAGGGCAACTGGTTGCCGTTCCATAGTGGCAGTGGCAGCCACGCGCAGGTCGGCGGGATGAACCTGCGTCTGGCCGATGGCAGCGCCAAGAATGCCTCGGGCCGTTTGTTCTGCCGCCCGGAAGCGATCAACGTCAACCCGATCGTGCACGAAGAAAACCTGTTCCCGGCCAGGGTCCGCGAAATAACCTTCCTGGGCAATCGCTGCCGCATGAGCTTCGAACTTGATCAACTGCCGGGCCATGCCTTGCTGGCCGAGCTGGCGCCTGAAGCCATGCCTCGCCTCGGTGCCCAGCAGATCATGGTTGCCTTGCCACCGCGCAGCCTGCAGGTGTTTGCCTGATGAGCGCGAACATTGCGCTGCCGCTGCCGCGAAAGCAGGTTCGGCAAGTCTCGCGCGCCGAAGTTGGCGACCGGATCTTTGTGCTCGGCGGCAAGGTCCTCCTGCTGGTGTTGCTCGGCATCGCCGTGTTGATGCCACTGTTGGCGATTTTCTGGCGTGGCTTCAGTTCCGAGGCCGGGCAGGGTGGTGGCTGGTTGGCCGCGCGTGAGTTGGTCACCAGTGCCAATTTCCACTGGCTGCTGGGTAACAGCCTGAAGGTGTCCCTCAGTGTCGCGGCCATTGTCGTCCCCTTGGCCTACCTGTTCGCCTACGCCCTGCAACGTACGTTGATTCCGGGTAAAGGCCTCTGGCGAGGCATTTCGCTGTTGCCATTGATGGCGCCGTCGATGCTGCCGGGCATTGCGCTGGTTTATCTGTTCGGAAACCAGGGCATGTTGCGCGGTTTGCTCTCGGACAACATCTACGGTTTCTGGGGCATCGTTCTGGGCGAGGTCATCTACACCTTCCCGCATGCCTTGATGATCCTGCTGTCGGCGTTGTCCCTGGCGGATGCGCGACTGTTCGATGCCGCCTCCAGCATGGGCGCCAGCCCCGCCAAAGCCTTTCGCAGCATCACCTGGCCTGCGACCCGTCAGGCGGTGTTCGCGGCGTTCTGTCTGGTGTTCACCCTGACCGTTACCGACTTCGGCGTGCCTGTGGTGGTCGGTGGCGACTATCAGGTGCTGGCGCTGGAGGCTTACAAAGCGGTGGTCGGTCAGCAACAGTTCGGACGTGGTGCCTTGATCGGCATGGTGCTGCTATTGCCGGCGCTGTTCAGCTTCGGTGTCGATGCCTGGTTGCGTCGGCGTCAGGGCGACTCCATGAGCGGTCGGGCGCAAGTTTTCAAACCGGCACCGTCGAAAAAGCGCGACGGCTTCTATTTGGCCATCGTGTTGCTGATCTGCGCCGCATTGTTGCTGGTGTTCGGAATGGCGGTGTTCTCGTCCCTGGTGAAATTCTGGCCATACAACCTGTCGCTGTCGCTCAACCACTACCAGTTCAACGACACCGCCGGCGGTGGCTGGCTGGCCTATGGCAACAGCCTGAAGATGGCCTTGTACACGGCGCTGATCGGCAGTGTGCTGATCTTCACCGGCGCGTACCTGATGGAAAAGACCAAGGGCCAACGCGGGCTGAATCTGACCCTGCGCATGCTCAGTTTCGTACCGATGGCCGTGCCGGGTCTGGTACTGGGGCTCGGGTATGTCTTCTTCTTCAACCTGACGGGCAACCCGCTGCACGTGCTGTACGGGACCATGTCCCTGTTGGTGGTCTGCACCATTGCGCACTATCTGACCACTGCGCAAATGAGCGCCACCACCGCACTGCGCCAACTCGACGCCGAGTTCGAGGCCGCCGCCCTGTCGCTCAAGGCGCCGCTGTATCGGCATTACCTGCGGGTGACCGTGCCGATCTGCCTGCCAGCGCTGCTGGACATCGTGCGCTACCTGTTCGTTTCGGCTATGACCACCGTCTCGGCGGCGATCTTCCTCTACAGCCCCGACACCATCCTCGCGGCGGTGGCGGTGCTGAACATGGATGACGCCGGCAACGTCGGCGGCGCGGCGGCGATGTCGACCCTGATTCTGTTCACCTCGGCGGGTGTGTCCCTGCTGCTGGCCTGGGCTTCGCGCGGTTTGTTGCGCCGCTCGCAAGCCTGGCGGCAGACCGCGCCCGGTCATTGATTGCCTTCTCTTGAAACCGAAAGCCCCCTCAACTCATAAAACAGGAAAAGATCATGTTCAAGCCTATGGCCCTGGCCGCTGCTGTACTCACCGCTTTTAGCCTGAATGCGTACGCTGCGAAAACCGAGTTGACGGTATACACCGCCCTCGAAGCCGAACAACTGACTGCTTACAAAGCGGCATTCGAAAAAGCCAACCCGGACGTTGAAATCAAGTGGGTACGTGACTCCACCGGCATCATCACCGCCAAACTGCTGGCCGAGAAAGAGCGCCCGCAGGCTGACGCCGTCTGGGGCCTGGCCGCTTCGAGCCTGGCGATCCTCGATCAACAGGGCATGCTGCAGAGCTACGCTCCGAAAGACCTGGGCAAGATCGGTGGCAACTATCGCGATGCCGCAAACCCGCCAGCCTGGGTCGGCATGGACGTCTGGGCCGCGACCATCTGCTTCAACACCGTCGAAGCCGAAAAGCAGGGCCTGACCAAGCCAGTGAGCTGGCAAGACCTGACCAAGCCTGAATACAAAGGCAAGATCGTGATGCCGAACCCTGCGTCGTCCGGCACCGGCTTCCTCGATGTCAGCGCCTGGTTGCAGACCTTCGGCGAGAAGCAGGGCTGGCAGTACATGGATGACCTGCACCAGAACATCGGCCAGTACGTTCACTCCGGCTCCAAGCCTTGCAAACTGGCTGCCGCTGGCGAATTCCCGATCGGCATTTCCTTCGAATACCCGGCCGTTCAGCTGAAGCGCCAGGGCGCACCGCTGGACATCATCCTGCCGAAAGAGGGCCTGGGTTGGGAAATCGAAGCCACGGCGGTCATCAAGGGCACGCCACACGAAGATGCCGCGAAGAAACTGGCCGACTTCTCCGCCAGTCCAGAGGCGATGGAACTGTACAAAGAGAACTTCGCCGTCCTCGCCCAGCCTGGCATCGCCAAGCCGCAGACCGAGCTGCCGGCCGACTACGAGCAGCGTCTGATCAAGAACGACTTCTCCTGGGCTTCGAAGAATCGCGACGAAATCCTGACCGAATGGCGCAAGCGCTATGACGGCAAGTCCGAGAAAGTGGCGGCCAAGTAAGGTCGTCGCTGTCTGACAGGGCCTCATCGCGAGCAGGCTCGCTCCCACATTGGAATGCGTTTCCCACTGTAGGAGCGAGGCTTGCCCGCGAAGACGGTCTACCATTGAGCACAAATCTCACTGCATAGAGAGACCTCTGATGGACCGTACCGAACAAACTGTTGCCAAGGTGTTCGCGCTATACGAGCGCTTTGGCGACAGCGACTACATCGGCGAGCCGGTGTCGCAGATCGAGCACATGTCCCAGGCCGCGCAATGTGCAATGGCCGAAGGTTTCGATGACGAAGTGGTGCTCGCTGCATTCTTCCACGACATCGGGCACATCTGCGCCGAAGGCGCGGAAAACATGGGCGGCTTCGGCGTGGTCAGCCATGAACGGCTCGGTGCCGATTACCTGCGCAATGCCGGTTTCAGCGAGCGCATGGCGCGGTTGGTGGAGTACCACGTTCAGGCCAAGCGCTATCTGACACTCAGGGAGCCGGGGTACTACGAACGCTTGAGCGAAGCCAGTCGCCGGACCCTGGAATATCAGGGTGGGGTGATGACGGCAGCCGAAGCCGACACCTTCGAACAGGACCCGTTGTGCGCCGTCAGCCTGCGCATGCGCCAGTGGGATGAACTGGCCAAGGAGATGCATGTGCCGGTGATCGATCTGGAGATATTGAAGCGCAAGGCCGTCAGCGTCTTGTCTCGCGAGGCCTGCTGACCGGTCCTACGGCTTTTGCCGAAACGTTGCATGGTTTGCCTTGATGGCAGGGCTCAAGCTGAGCTTTTCACCAGGAGGCAAATGGATGCGCTATTTAAAAGTGATTGCACAGGATCGTGACGGCAGCGGGACGGCAGAGACGCTTCACTATGAGTTTTATGAAGACGATGCATTCCTGCGCGATGCGACGGACGCCGAGATTCTGCTGCTCAGGACCTTCGGCACCAACTACTTGAAATGCAGATGGTTCAACGAGGGGGAGGGCGAGGAGCGGCATCTGCGCATGTTCTCGCTGAACCCGTCCGGCGACGGCACACCGGAGTCGGTACGTCTGCATTTTCATGAGGGGCCGGTCATTGCCTATAAGGCAGCGGTTCATGACCTGGATAACGACGGCACCTTCGAGGTGGTGTTGTGCTCCGATGTCGACAACGACGGCCGGGCGGATCGCACGGATCGAACCCGCGTAAATGCCCTGGTGCGTGAGTTCATGAAACTCGGCTGGCAATAACCCACCCCTGTACTGTAGGAGCGAGCATGCTCGCGATGGACGACAGAGCACCGCGGGGTATCAGGCAACCAGCGTCATCGTTTACGACCATCGCGAGCATGCTCGCTCCTACAGTTGCTGCGCCAATACCTCAATCTGCTCCTGGCGTTCGGCCTGATTCAACTTCGCATGCGCATTGAGCGATGACCACTGCGGATGCGCGCGGGCCTTGCTCAGCGGTTCGGGCAGTTTGCCGTCGCGCCAGGTCTTGTCCTGGGGAGTGGCCACCTGGATGCTGTCCATCGCGGCGTGACCACGGGCATCCAGCGCTTGCAGCAGCTGGCGTTGGCGCAGCGCCAGCAGTCGCAGCACATTGTCGTCGACGGTCAGTTCGCGCTGGCCCTTGATCTTGCCCAGCAAGCGATTGCCGTAACTGCGCGCTGTCTGCAGGGCACCCCCGGCGATGGCCCCGGCCAATGCAGCGGCACCCAGCGTCAGGCCGCCCACCAGCAAATCGACCCCGGCTCCGGCTGCCGCGCCCGCCGCTATCCCGCCACCGACCCGCACGCCCAGCAGCTTGAGGGTTTCAGGGTTGAACAGGTCATCACCCCAGCGGCCATCGAGCAGCGGCAAATCGCTGGCAGCGGCGTCCTCCGGGCGAAAGGCGTAAAGCTTGAGCAGAGCCTCGACGCAGCGTTGTTCCCGATGACGCACCGCCTGGCGCAATTCGCTGACGGCCTGTTGTTCCTGTGAGGCTTCGCTGACCACGCTGCGCCGACAGGCCGCACAATCGATCAACAGCTCTGCAATCAGACGCGCCGCACTTTGCTGGCGTGCCTGCCGTTGCGCCAGTTGGTCAGCGATCAAACGCTCAAGCTGCGGACGGGCATGTTCCAGCAACAGCGCAAGACTTTCATAGAGCCGACGCTCGCCATCCTCGGGCGGCGCGACGCTGTCGAACCGCACCAGCGCATGCAAGCCCAGGCGTGCCAGCGCTTCACGCCACGCCGGTTCCCGGTGATTGGCGCTGCTGACGAAATTCAACACCGGCAACAGCGGCTTGCCGCAACCGGCCAGCACTTCCAGTTCGTCACGGTATTTGGCCAGCACCGGCTCGCGGGCGTCGATCACGTAGAGGCCGGCATCGCAGGTCAGCAGTTGCCGCAGCACCTTGGCTTCCTGTTCGAAACGCTGTCGCGCCTCGCTGCCTTCAAGGAATCGCGCCAGGCGCGCCGGACCGTCGAGGCGTTCACCAGGGCGCTCCAGGCGCTCAAGGTAATCGAGCAGGGCGATGGCGTCTTCCAGGCCTGGCGTATCGAAGAGGTCGAGCAACGGTTCGCCGTCCACCGACAACCGCGCACCTTCGACGTGACGCGTGGTACTGGGGCGATGGGACACTTCGCCGAATCCGACATCCCGGGTCAGGGTGCGCAGCAACGACGTCTTGCCGACATTGGTGTGGCCGACCACGGCCAGTTTCAGCGGCGTTTTCCTGGCTTCAGTCATGACCGGTCTCCAGCCAGCTCAGAGGCGCGCTGTCGGCGAACGACAGCTCGAGCTGTTGCAGTGCCGCATGCCAGTCACCAAGACGTTCGGCATCCAGCGCTTCACCAGGCGGGGCCTGCAGTAACCAGACGCGGGTGGTGCCGGCGTTGCGCGCCAGTTCGGCGATCAGCGCCAGGCTGCCGCGATCCGGCGAGCGCCGAGGGTCGCAGGCGATTGCCAGGCGGGCCGGAGGAAAGCGACCGAGTTGCTCCAGGAGTTTGTTGCGCGATTCGCGGCTGTCGAGGATGCCGGCATTGCTGACGCTTGTCGGTAGATGGGGTGGCCATGGACGTTGGTCGTCCAACTCGATGGCCACCAGCAATGCACCTTCGCTTCGCGCTTCACTGGCACCACTTTCAACTCGATGAAGTTGCTCGGGCGCCGTGTCGCTGATGCCCAGTCGCTCACTGGAGGGCATCAGACGTTCGCGCAGATTTGCGTAACCGGGCAGATTCAAATCCAGTTGCAAGGCTGCCTGGCCGGACTTCCAGCGCCACAGGCAGAACAGCGCCAGCAACAGGCGCGGCACCACGCCGTACACCACCAGCACGCCCACCAGCCATGCCGCCCAGGTTTGGCGGGCGCTCTCAATGTTCAGCGCGGCATCGCCGCTGGCGCGGATCATCTGCTCGGTCGGCACGCCGAACCCCAACAACCCCGGCAGGGCGCCGAGGGCTTGGGTCAGGGCGACAAAGGTGTCGCCACCGAGGATGGTGGTTTCCCAGACAAACCCATAGCGCCGGGTGGCCAAAAGCGTCAGCAGCATCGCCAGCGCACTGAGCATTGCCAGCAGCCACAGGGCGTTGACCAACACGCCAATCGCCCAGCGATTGAGTTTGTGCCGTTGCAGCAGCAGGAGCAGGGCGGGGGCCAATTGTGCCGCCTTGGCGTCCCGGGCGAGTTTCTCGCTGAGCCACAACCACAGGCGCCCCAGGCTGGCGCCGTGTTCACCGGCAAACACCAGGCCCAGGGCCCAGCTCAGCAGCAGGATCAGGTTGAGCCCGAGCAGACTACCCAGGGCCCAGAACACGTTCACCGGCGTTTGCCCGTCGCCCAGCGCGGCGAAGGCCAGGCCGGCACCGCTGATCACGGCCAGCACGGCGAGGACAATCAACGCCAGTCTTGCGCCCTGCAACCAGTGATTGAGTGCAGTACTCAAGCCATCACGCTCGGCCAGCCACAAGGCACGACGCAAGATGCGTGTCGGCAGATCGCCACCCGCGTTGCGAGCAAGGCGGTTGGCTTCCAGATCTTCCAGCGGGCCTGCGTGCTCTTCACGCAAGCGGATGGTTTCTGTCAGCCAGAGGTTGTTCAGTTCAGTCACGCGGCATCCCGTCGCTTGGATTGAGCTGTGAGCATAACCGCTGTGGCGCTTATCTGGGCGCGGTAGCCTCTGGTATCCTCGCCGGCATGACTAAATCACTCCCCCTCAGCCTGATCGCAGCCCTCGGTGAAAACCGTGTGATCGGCGTCGACAACAGCATGCCCTGGCACTTGCCGGGGGACTTCAAGTACTTCAAGGCCACCACCCTGGGCAAGCCGATCATCATGGGGCGCAAGACCTGGGACTCGCTCGGGCGGCCGCTGCCGGGTCGCCTGAACATCGTGGTCAGCCGTCAAGCGGATCTGGTGCTGGAAGGCGCGGAAGTTTATCCGTCGCTGGAAGCCGCTGTTGTTCGTGCCGAGGAATGGGCCAAGGAGCAGGGCGTCGATGAGCTGATGCTGATTGGCGGGGCGCAGTTGTATGCGCAAGGTCTGGCGCAGGCTGATCGCTTGTACCTGACGCGTGTGGCGTTGAGTCCGGAAGGGGATGCGTGGTTTCCGGAGTTTGATTCGCAGGATTGGAAGCTGATTTCCAATGTGGAAAACCCGGCGGTGGATGACAAACCGGCCTACAACTTCGAAGTCTGGGAAAGAGCTTAAAAGCATCGCGAGCAGGCTCGCTCCCACATTGGATCTGTGAGCGACACAAATCCTCTGTGGGAGCGAGCCTGCTCGCGATAGCGATCTGTCAGGCGCGGATCAAGCCTGCACCAGTTCCGCATGCTCCTCGGCATTCAGCAATTCTTTATCGGTCTGCTGCATCACCTGACTGGTAATCGCCCCCGCGGTGATCGAACCACTCACATTCAACGCCGTACGGCCCATGTCGATCAACGGCTCGACCGAAATCAGCAACGCCACCAATGACACCGGCAAGCCCATCGCTGGCAGCACGATCAGCGCGGCAAAGGTCGCACCGCCGCCCACCCCCGCCACACCAGCCGAGCTGAGCGTCACAATGGCCACCAGCGTCGCGATCCACAACGGGTCCAGCGGGTTGATGCCCACGGTCGGCGCCACCATCACCGCCAACATCGCCGGATACAACCCAGCGCAGCCGTTCTGGCCGATGGTTGCACCGAACGAAGCGGCGAAACTGGCGACCGACTGCGGGATACCCAAACGGCTGGTCTGTGCTTCGATGCTCAGCGGGATCGTCGCCGCACTCGAACGGCTGGTGAACGCAAAGGTCAGCACCGGCCAGATCTTGCGGAAGAACCGCAGCGGGTTGATCCCGGCGGCCGATACCAGCAGGCCGTGGACGACGAACATCAGGCCCAGACCGATGTAGGAAACGACCACGAAACTGCCGAGCTTGATGATGTCTTGCAGGTTGGAACCTGCCACCACTTTGGTCATCAGTGCGAGCACGCCGTACGGGGTCAGCTTCATCACCAGCCTGACCAGGCGCATCACCCAGGCTTGCAGGGTGTCGATGGCGTTGATCACTTTCTGACCTTTTTCCACATCATCCTTGAGCAGTTGCAGGGCGGCGACGCCAAGGAATGCAGCGAAGATCACTACGCTGATGATTGAGGTCGGCTTGGCTCGTGCCAGATCGGCAAACGGGTTTTGTGGAATGAACGACAGCAGCAGTTGCGGCACATTCAGGTCGGCGACCTTGCCCGCGTAGTCGGTCTGGATGGTCTGCAGGCGAGCCATTTCCTGGCTGCCGGCCACCAGACCTTCAGCGGTCAGGCCGAACAGGTTGGTCAGGCCGATGCCGATCAACGCGGCGATGGCCGTGGTGAACAGTAGCGTGCCGATAGTCAGGAAGCTGATCTTGCCCAGTGACGAGGCATTGTGCAGGCGGGCCACGGCGCTGAGGATCGAGGCGAATACCAGCGGAATGACGATCATCTGCAACAATTGCACGTAACCGTTGCCCACCAGATCGAACCAGCCGATCGAGGCTTTCAACACCGGATTGCCCGTGCCGTAAATCGTATGCAGCGCCACGCCGAACACTACGCCCAGTACCAGCGCGAGCAGGACTTTTTTCGCCAGGCTGAAAGTGGTGTGGCGGGTTTGCGCCAGGCCGGCCAGCAGCACGAAGAACACCAGCAGGTTGAGAATCAGCGGCAGATTCATTGGAACTCCCATTAGACGTGTGCCAACTGCCTTCCGGGGCAGCTGCGAACGGGCAAGCCTAACAGCTTGAAAAATAATGGATTAATACCGAATACGTCTGGCGAGTGTCGTTTTTGGAATAAGAGGATGTCGCTTTCAGGTATGCATCTGGCGCGGAAGGCGCGTCGACGGTCGCTGACAGACGTGGACTGTCACACTTATTTGTTAGCGTCGATCCCTTTCAATCAGGGAGAAACGCCGATGAAGTTCGCACCGAAATTTCTGGCTGCCGCGCTGGGACTGAGCCTGGGCATGGGTCTTGTCCACCAGGCATTCGCGACCGATTTGAAGCACTGGCCGGCTGATCAGGCCAAGGCACTGGACGCCATGATCGCGGCCAATGCCAACAAAGGTAACTACGCGGTGTTCGACATGGACAACACCAGTTACCGCTACGACCTGGAAGAGTCGCTGCTGCCGTTCATGGAGAACAAGGGCCTGATCACCCGCGAGAAACTCGACCCCTCCCTGAAACTGATGCCGTTCAAGGACACTGCCGACCACAAGGAAAGCCTGTTCAGTTACTACTACCGCCTCTGCGAAGTCGATGACATGGTGTGCTACCCATGGGTCGCGCAGGTGTTTTCCGGTTTCACCCTCAAGGAACTCAAGGGTTACGTCGATGAAATGATGGCTTCCGGCAAACCGGTACCGGCCAGCTATTACGAAGGCGACGTGGTCAAGAACCTCGACGTCAACCCACCGAAAATCTTCACCGGCCAGCAAGAGCTGTACAACAAGCTGATGGAAAACGGCATCGAGGTCTATGTGATGACCGCTGCCTCCGAAGAGCTGGTGCGCATGGTCGCTGCCGATCCGAAATACGGCTACAACGTGAAGCCGCAGAACGTCATCGGCGTTTCGTTGCTGCTCAAGGATCCCAAGACCGGCGAGCTGACCACGGCGCGCAAGCAGATCACTGCCGGAAAATATGACGAGAAAGCCAACGTCGGCCTCGAACTGACCCCGTACCTGTGGACCCCGGCGACCTGGATGGCTGGCAAGCACGCGGCGATCCTGACCTACATCGATGAATGGAAAAAACCGGTCCTGGTGGGCGGCGATACCCCGAGCAGCGACGGTTACATGCTGTTCCACGGAGTTGACGTGGCCAAGGGCGGCATCCACTTGTGGGTCAACCGCAAGGACAAATACATGACCCAGATCAACGGCATGATGGCCAAGCACGCCGCGGCCCAGGCCAAGGAAGGTTTGCCGGTGACGGCGGACAAGAACTGGGTGATCGTGAAGCCGGAAGAAATTCAGTAAGACCGAGGCGCTTCAATCGCGGGCAAGCCCGCTCCCACAGGTTTTCGGGTGAAACATAAATTTTGTGAACCCCGAAGATCCCTGTGGGAGCGGGCTTGCCCGCGATGGGGCCTATCTGCGCAATGAAAGACTCCGCTTGAACGAAATTTCCTTACAGTCGCAACTTACACATTCTTGAGCAAGGGACTACGGCTAAGCCAGATTTCGCTGGCTTGTTCGCATAACACCTAGGCTCTACCGTTTGCCTGTCGCTGAACATCAGCGATCGGGTTTGGTAGCCCGGCTGTGTGTAGGGTTCGTGAAAGGAGTTTTATCTATGTTCAAGGTTTCCCCCGATCCCCATATCTCCGACAACCTGTCCGCCCGCATCAACGCTACTCCACGCAAACCCAGTCGAACCTTCATGATCGAACCCGGCCTCGATACCGAAACCCTGTTGGCGCACGCCTGCGAGTCCTTGGCATCAGCGAACGTCATGGCCAGCGATTTCGCCGCGCTGCTGGAAGGCTCGCAACGCGCCACGATGCTGGGCATTGCGCAGATCATCATGTTGGGCGAGCTGGCGGTTAATCAGGCACTGGACAACCTCGATCCGCAGGAATAGTCGCTATCCACTGTAGGAGCGAGCATGCTCGCGATGGTCGTCAACGATGACGCTGGCTGCCTGATACCCCGCGGCGCTCTGGCGTCCATCGCGAGCATGCTCGCTCCTACAGGGGAGAGTGAGCAGCAAAAAAATGCCCCGCAATTGCGGGGCATTTTTGTGGGCGATGGCTAAGGCTTAGAGGCCGTCGAGCATCGCCTTGTTGCGCACGGCGCCCTTGTCGGCGCTGGTGGCCAGCAGGGCGTAGGCCTTCAGGGCGGTGGTCACTTTGCGTGGACGCACTTCCACTGGCTTCCAGCCTTTTTTGTCCTGCTCAACCCGGCGCGCGGCCAGTTCTTCGTCGCTGATCAACAGGTTGATCGAGCGGTTCGGAATGTCGATCAGGACTTTGTCGCCATCCTGCACCAGGCCGATTGCGCCGCCAGCTGCCGCTTCAGGCGAAGCGTGGCCGATGGACAGGCCCGAGGTGCCGCCGGAGAAACGGCCGTCGGTCAGCAGGGCGCAGGCTTTGCCCAGGCCTTTGGATTTCAGGTAGGACGTCGGGTACAGCATTTCCTGCATGCCCGGGCCACCTTTCGGACCTTCGTAGCGAATGATGACGATATCGCCTTCCTTCACTTCATCGGCGAGGATGCCGCGCACTGCGCTGTCCTGGCTTTCGAAGATCTTGGCGTTGCCTTCGAACACGTGGATCGACTCGTCGACGCCGGCGGTTTTCACCACGCAGCCGTCCAGGGCGATGTTGCCGTACAGCACGGCCAGGCCGCCTTCTTTCGAATAGGCGTGCTCGAAGCTGCGGATGCAGCCGTTTTCACGGTCGTCGTCCAGGGTTTCCCAGCGGGTCGACTGGCTGAACGCGGTTTGCGTCGGGATGCCTGCAGGACCTGCCTTGAAGAAGTGGTGCACGGCTTCGTCGTTGGTCTGGGTGATGTCCCACTTGGCAATGGCTTCTTCCATGCTGCGGCTGTGCACGGTCGGCAGCTGAGTGTGCAGCAGGCCGCCACGGGCCAGGGAGCCGAGGATGCTGAAGATCCCGCCAGCGCGGTGCACGTCTTCCATGTGGTACTTCTGGATGTTCGGCGCCACCTTGCACAGTTGCGGCACCTTGCGCGACAGACGGTCGATGTCGCGCAGGTCGAAATCGATCTCGGCTTCCTGGGCCGCAGCCAGCAGGTGCAGGATGGTGTTGGTCGAACCGCCCATGGCGATGTCGAGCATCATGGCGTTTTCGAACGCCTCGAAGTTGGCGATGTTGCGTGGCAGTACCGACTGATCGTTCTCGCCGTAGTAACGCTTGCACAGCTCGACGATGGTGCGGCCGGCCTGCAGGAACAGTTGTTCGCGGTCGCTGTGGGTCGCCAGGGTCGAACCGTTGCCCGGCAGGGCCAGGCCCAGGGCTTCGGTCAGGCAGTTCATCGAGTTGGCGGTGAACATGCCGGAGCACGAACCGCAGGTCGGGCAGGCGCTGCGCTCGTACTCGGCGACTTTCTCGTCAGAAGCGCTGGAGTCGGCGGCGATCACCATGGCGTCGACCAGGTCGAGGCCGTGGGAAGCGAGTTTGGTCTTGCCGGCTTCCATCGGGCCGCCGCGCGGCCGGGATTATTCCGGCGGTGCTGCACTACTTCATGAAGTTCAGCGAGGACGTGACGGACGCCAATGTCGTCGACTACTTCCTGG
>NZ_JBNNVQ010000095.1:0-23726 GCF_050280625.1 Pseudomonas sp. NPDC089569 | reverse complement strand
ACGGCTACCGATCGCCGGTAGCTATGGAGAAATTGGCGGCGTGAAAACCTTAACTGGTGTCCAGAATTACTTGACCAGTTCAGCCTCGCTCCTACAGGGTAACGCTGCTACTTGTAGGAGCGAGGCTTGCCCGCGAATGCGATCTCGAATCCAGACTAATTCTCAAGGCATGAACATGAAAATCTCCCGTCAAGCCTACGCCGACATGTTCGGCCCCACCGTCGGCGACAAGGTTCGCCTGGCCGATACCGAGCTGTGGATCGAAGTCGAGAAGGACTTCACCACCTACGGCGAAGAAGTGAAGTTCGGTGGCGGCAAGGTCATCCGCGACGGTCAGGGTCAGAGCCAGTTGCCGGCCGCCGACGTCGTCGACACACTGATCACCAACGCCCTGATCATCGACCACTGGGGCATCGTCAAGGCCGACGTCGGGCTCAAGGACGGGCGCATCGCCGCCATCGGCAAGGCCGGCAACCCGGACATCCAGCCCGATATCACCATCGCCATCGGTGCCGGCACCGAAGTGATCGCCGGTGAAGGCATGATCCTCACCGCCGGCGGCATCGACACCCACATCCACTTCATTTGCCCGCAGCAGATCGAAGAGGCCTTGATGAGTGGCGTCACCACCATGATCGGCGGCGGCACCGGCCCCGCCACCGGCACCAACGCCACCACCTGCACCTCCGGGCCCTGGCACCTGGCGCGCATGCTCCAGGCCGCCGATGCCTTCCCGATGAACATCGGCCTGACCGGCAAAGGCAACGCGAGCCTTCCGGAACCGCTGATCGAACAGGTCAAGGCCGGGGCCATCGGTCTCAAGCTCCATGAAGACTGGGGCACCACCCCGGCGAGCATCGACAACTGCCTGAGCGTCGCCGATCAGTACGACGTGCAGGTGGCGATTCACACCGACACCCTCAATGAGTCGGGCTTCGTCGAAACCACACTCGGCGCGTTCAAAGGCCGCACCATCCACACCTACCACACTGAAGGTGCCGGTGGCGGCCACGCGCCGGACATCATCAAGGCCTGCGGTTTCGCCAACGTACTGCCGAGCTCGACCAACCCGACCCGGCCGTTCACCCGCAACACCATCGACGAACACCTCGACATGCTGATGGTCTGCCATCACCTGGACCCGAGCATCGCCGAGGACGTGGCCTTCGCCGAAAGCCGCATCCGTCGCGAAACCATTGCCGCCGAAGACATTCTCCACGACCTAGGCGCATTCTCGATGATCAGCTCCGACAGCCAGGCAATGGGCCGGGTCGGCGAAGTCATCACGCGCACCTGGCAAACCGCCGACAAGATGAAAAAGCAGCGCGGCCCGCTACCCGGTGACGGTGCCGGCAACGACAACTTCCGCGCCAAACGCTACATCGCCAAATACACCATCAACCCGGCAATCACCCACGGCATCAGCCATGAGGTGGGTTCGGTGGAAGTGGGTAAATGGGCCGACCTGGTGCTGTGGCGCCCGGCGTTCTTCGGGGTCAAGCCGACGCTGATCCTCAAGGGTGGCGCCATCGCCGCCAGCCTGATGGGCGACGCGAACGCATCGATCCCGACCCCGCAACCGGTGCACTACCGTCCGATGTTTGCAAGCTTCGGCGGCTCATTGCATGCCACCAGCCTGACCTTCATCAGCCAGGCGGCGCAAGAGGCCGGCCTGCCGGAAGCCCTGGGCCTGAAAAAGAAAATCGCCGTGGTCAAAGGCTGCCGCGACGTGCAGAAAACCGACCTGATCCACAACGACTACCTGCCGAACATCGACGTCGATCCGCAGACGTATCAGGTCAAGGCCGATGGTGTGTTGTTGTGGTGCGAGCCGGCGGAAACCTTGCCGATGGCACAGCGGTACTTCCTGTTCTAAGCAGCCCCTTGTAGGAGCGAGGCTCGCCCGCGAACAGACCTCACGCCATGCGGTGCCTGCGAAAATGCCTTCGCCGGCAAGCCTGGCTCCTACGCGGGACAAGGTGCATCTTTGTAGGAGCGAGCGGTGCGGCGATCCGACTTGCCCGCGAAAGCAACCCCGCACCATGCGGTGCCTGCGAAAACCCCTTCGCCGGCAAGCCTGGCTCCTACGCAGGACAGGGTACAGCCCTGTGCAACTACTCCACTACCAACCGCCTCAACCGCTGCCGCAACATCCGGTTCTCGGCCCGCAGCTCACGCACTTCCTCCAACAGGTCCAGCGCCAAAGCAACACCTTCCCACTCCAGTTCCAGGTCGTGGCGCAGTTTGGCGGCGCGCTTGGCCAGCGTCAGTTCGTAATCGGTGAAGCGCCAGTCCTTGGGCGCGTTCCCCTGAGGTTCGAGGATGCCGTGTTCGACGATTTCGATCACGTAGACGTCCGACAGGTCGGTCGCCTCACAGAATTCTGCCAGGTCCAGTTGAACGATCAGGGGACTGCTCATGGTCAGTGACTCCTTGTTCGGGGATCAGAAGTTTTCTCTGGGGTCGAAGGCGGCTTTCTTCGCCAGTTGCTGCCACAGGGCCTTGATGTCGTCGTCTGATTTTTTCGGCATGACGGCCTTCAGTTGCACGAACAGGAACCCACGTTCACCGGCCTTGTTCAGCAAGCCATGCCCCTTGGCACGCATGCGCTGGCCATTCTGGCTGCCGGCCGGAACCTTGAGGTTGATCTTGCCGGTCAGCGTCGGCACCGCGACTTCGGCTCCCAGCGCCAGCTCCCACGGCGCCAGCGGCAGCGTGATGATCAGGTTTTCGCCTTCGACATCGAATTTCGGGTGCGGCGCAAAACGGATCGTCAGGTACAGGTCGCCATTGGCGCCACCGCCGCTGCCCGGTGCACCTTGGCCCTTGAGGCGGATGCGCTCGCCGTCGGTCACGCCGGCGGGGATTTTCACGTTCAGGCTTTTGGGGGTGTTGCTCACATGCTGCCCGGCGGCGTTGTAGTGCGGCACCTGGAAGGTGACCTTCTTCGACTCGGTCGACAGGGTTTCTTCAAGAAAAACCCCCAGTTCCATTTCCACGTCCTGGCCACGACGACCGCTACTGCGGCGCGACTGCCCACCGCCGAAGCCAGGGCCGCGGTTGCCGAAAATCGAGCTGAAGAAATCGGAAAAATCACCGCTTTCCTGGCCACCGCCAAATCCGCCACGGCTCTGCCAGCCCGGCGGCCCCTGGAACGGCTGGCCATGCTGGCCATAGCGGCGCAGGTCGTCGTATTCGGCGCGTTTGTCGGCGCTTTTCAACGCTTCATACGCTTCAGAGGCGTCCTTGAATTTGGCCTCGGCGTCCTTTTCCTTGCTGACGTCGGGGTGATATTTGCGCGCCAGCTTGCGATAGGCGGCCTTGATCGCCTTGTCGTCTGCCGTCGGCTCCACACCGAGAATCTTGTAATAGTCTTTGAAGTCCATCGCGGGGATCACCATCCGTTATCGAAATCGCGCCACCTGCCACAGCATGCGCCTGATTGCAGCGCAGCCGTTGACCGATCTCAAGGTTGTGACCGGGCAGCGCATCAGAAGTTTATCGGCAGCGGACGGGGTGACTTGCGCCTACCCCGTGGCTGTCCGGTTGATGCAGGGTAGTTTGGGGGTGATGGGGCGTCTTTCAAGGCGCTGACCGGCAAGATTTAGCGGATAATCGGCCTTCGATTCTGTGCCGCAGTGACATACACTGCGCGGCCGTTTTTTGACCGGAACCCGAAAGACATGAACAACGCATCTCCAGCCCGTGCCTGTGGTATCGACTTCGGCACGTCCAACTCCACCGTCGGCTGGCTGCGCCCCGGCATGGAAACGCTGATTGCGCTGGAGGACGACAAGATCACCCTGCCCTCGGTGGTCTTCTTCAACCTCGAAGAACGCCGCCCGGTGTACGGCCGCCTGGCGCTGCACGAATACCTGGAAGGCTATGAAGGCCGCCTGATGCGCTCGCTCAAGAGCCTGCTGGGTTCCAAACTGATCAAGCACGACACCAGCGTGCTCGGCACGGCGATGCCGTTCAAGGACCTGCTCGGCCTGTTCATCGGCCAGCTCAAGAGCCGCGCCGAAGCGACCGCCGGTCGGGAGTTCGAGCAAGTGGTGCTGGGTCGCCCGGTGTTCTTTGTCGACGAAGATCCGGTGGCCGACAAGGAAGCCGAAGACACCCTGGTGGAAGTCGCGCGCAAGATCGGCTTCAAGGACGTCTCGTTCCAGTACGAACCGATTGCGGCCGCCTTCGACTACGAGTCGAGCATCGACAAGGAAGAGCTTGTCCTGATCGTGGACATCGGCGGTGGTACGTCCGACTTCTCGCTGGTGCGCCTGTCACCCGAGCGCCGTAGCGTGGATAACCGCCAGGACGACATCCTGGCCACCGGTGGCGTGCACATCGGCGGGACCGATTTCGACAAGCAACTGAGCCTGCAAGGCCTGATGCCCCTGTTCGGCTACGGCAGCCGGATGAAAAGCGGCGCCTACATGCCCACCAGCCACCACATGAACCTGGCGACCTGGCACACCATCAACTCGGTGTACTCGCAAAAGTCCCAGCTGGCCCTGGGCAGCATGCGCTACGACATTGAAGACACCGGCGGTATCGACCGTCTGTTCAAGTTGATCGAACAGCGCGCCGGGCACTGGCTGGCCATGCTCGTTGAAGAAACCAAGATCGAGTTGACCTACTCCGACAGCCGCCACGTCCCGCTGGATCGCATCGAATCTGGCTTGAGCGTGGAGCTGACCCGCGCGCTGTTCGAGTCGTCCATCGACAACTTGCTCGATCGCGTGCGCAACAGCGTGAGCCAGCTGCTGACAGACGCCAATGTAGGGTTCGATCAAGTGGATACGGTGTTCTTCACCGGTGGTTCGAGCGGCATTCCGGCGCTGCGCAACAGCGTGTCAGCGATGTTGCCGAATGCGCGGCATGTGGAAGGCAACATTTTTGGCAGCATCGGTAGCGGTCTGGCGATCGAAGCGGCCAAGCGTTACGGCTCGATGGGCTGATCCAAAACCGAGGCGCCCCGATCGCGAGCAGGCTCGCTCCCACAGGGAAATGCTTTTAACTGTGGGAGCGAGCCTGCTCGCGATGGGGCCCTGTCCGGCAATACATCTACCCGATCAAACCATCCCCACCTGCTTCAACTCGCTCTTCAGGTACGCGTAATAAATCGGCCCTGCCACCACGCCCGGCAGGCCGAACGCGGCTTCGAACACCAGCATCGCCAACAACAGCTCCCACGACTTGGCACTGATCTGCCCGCCGACAATGCGTGCATTGAGGAAGTATTCGAGCTTGTGGATAAAAATCAGGTAACCGAGCGCTGCCACCGCCACCCAGATCGACAGCGACAGGCCGACGATCGTGATCAGAGTGTTCGACATCAGGTTACCGATGACCGGCAACAGGCCGAGCAGGAACGTCAGGACGATCAGGGTCTTGGTCAACGGCAGCTTGATACCGAACATCGGCAGCACAACGGCCAGGAAAATGCCGGTGAAGAAGGTGTTGAGCAGGGAAATCTTGATCTGCGCGAACACGATGTTGCGAAAGGCCTGGACCAGCAGGTGCAGGCGCTCGAACAACGCAGCGGCCAGGGGCCTGCGTTTGGTCACGTCCGGCACGCGCTGCAAGGCAATGATCGCGCCGAGCACCATGCCGATCAGCAGCGTCACGAACATGTGCGCCGCGTCCTTGCCCACCAGTTGCAAGTCGCTGAGGTGCTTGCTCACCCACTCGCCAATCGCCACGCGGAACTCCGCGGCGCTGGCGGGCAGGTAGGCGTCGAGGAACGGTGGCAATTGCCCCCGTGCGCGATCGACAACGCCCATGAATTTATCGAGCGAAGCGCCCGGGTTCTCTGCCTCGTGCAGCAAAAAGCTGATCGCACCGGCAAAGATCAGCGTCAACACACTGACCACCAGGGTCCCCAGTAACGCCACCGCCAGCCAACGCGCACGCCGACCTTCGATCAATCGCTGCAATTGCGGGGTGAGCATGTTGACCAGTTCGAACACCAGCAGCCCGGCCAGCAGGCTGGGCAACAACCGCAACGGAATCACCAGCAACAGTCCGCCAAAAATGATGATCCAGCTGATGACCAGCAATACTTGTCGCTGAGAAAACGTTGGCATACAGCCTCAAAACGAACGGCGTGAAAAGGATTGGCAGTCTGCCAGCGATCGGGTGTCAGCACTAGGGATTGTGTGGGGCGACCTTGGTCGGGGTCCGGCATATTTTTGCGTTGCTCTTGGCGCCCCCATCGCGAGCAGGCTCGCTCCCACATTAATCCTGTGCAAAGCATTTCCCTTGTGGGAGCGAGCCTGCTCGCGATGGGGCCCTGTCAGGGTCCACACATCTCGGCCGTTGTTATTTTTTCTTCAGGCAATCACTCATGAACGCCTTGCGTGCATCGCCCTTGAGGGCCTTGGTCGTCGCATCGGCGTTGCAGGTTTTCATCTTCTGCTGCTGCGGTGTCATGGCAGCACCGGCATCGTTCGCCGCCGGCGCGGCTTTGAGGCAATTGCTCATGAAGGCTTTGCGTTCATCGCCCTTGAGGCTTTTCGCGGTGGCGTCGGCATTGCAGGTGGTCATCTTGTTCTGTTGATCCGTGGCGGCGAAGCTCTGGGCGCAGAGCAGCAAACCGATCATCAACAAAGGGACACGCAGCATCTTCATGGAGTTTTCTCCTGTTTGCCGCACCGAGGGGAACGGCCTTGCAGAAGAGTGTAGACAAGTGCTGTTACACCTTCCTGCTCTCCAGGTGGCTGCGTCGGTACTGCTCCGGCGTGCACCCGGCCTGGCGCTGGAACATCGCAATAAACGCAGAGCCGGTGCTGTACCCCATGTCGAAAGCGATTTCCTGAATGCTGCGATGGCTGTCCAGCGCCTCGATGGCCGCAATGAAACGCAAACGCTGGCGCCACTCGCCGAAGCTCATGCCCAACTCACGGACAAACTGCCGCGCCAGCGTGCGCTCGCTCACATGAATGAGTGCCGCCCAATCCGCCAATGGCCGGTTGTTGCCGGGATCGCCATGCAAGGCCTCCAGAATGCCGAGCAGGCCGGCGCTGCTGGCGTACGGCAGGTAGCACTCATGCACCGGCGCCTGTTGCAATTGATCGACCAGGACCTGGGCCAGACGCCGATCCGCGTCCTGCTCGGGAATCTTCACATCCCGCGCCGCGAAGTCCTTGAGGATCGCCTTGAGGATGTCGCTGATGGCCAGGGTGCAAGCCTGGGATGGCAAATCACGACACAGCAACGGCGCGAGGCAGACCGCGCGGTAGTTGACCGGCTGGTGGCTGTAGAAGCTGTGCTCGGTCTCGGGCGGAACCCAGACGGCATATTGCGGCGGTGACATGAAACGGCTGCCCTCGATCTCCATGTGCAGTACACCATGGGCCGAATACTCCAGCGTGCCCCAGGGGTGTCGGTGAGCGGAGGCAAAGCGGTGAGCATCGAAATCGGCGTAGCGGAAGTACACCGGGGCGGGCAATTCGCTGAAGTCCAGCAGGTCGATGTGTTGACTGGTCATGCTGTCCGGAATCAGGGGTGGGTTGTCTGGATCGAAGTATAAGCCTGCATCCGGACAAGGGATAATCGCCCTTCATTCACGTTCCGGTTTTCCTCGATGCAATACGCTTATCCCCTGCTGGCCATTTTTATCTGGGCCGGCAACACCGTGATCACCAAAATGTCGGCCGGGGCGATCTTCCCCGCCGAGATCGGTTTTTACCGCTGGCTGCTGGCCGGACTGTTGTTCACGCCTTTCATGCTCAAACCCGTAATCGCCCACTGGCCGGCGATTCGGCCGAATCTGGGCAGGATTTTCGTGCTGGGCGTTCTGGGCATGGCGGTCTACCAGAGCCTGGCGTATTTCGCCGCAGCCCTGACCTCGGCCACCAACATGGGCATCATCCTGTCGTTGATGCCGTTGATGTCCCTGGCCATGGCAATCATCAGCCTTGGCCAGCGCCTGACCGCCGGCGCACTGGCCGGTGCGGTGCTGTCGTTCGCCGGGGTATTGGTGGTTGTTTCATCCGGCAGCCTCGATGCCCTGCTGGAGCACGGGGTGAATCTGGGCGATGCGATGATGCTCGTCGCCACGCTGGCCTACGCGCTGTACAGCACCCTGCTGAAAAAATGGCAATTGCGCCTGCCGCCGCTGGTGTTGCTTTATCTGCAAGTGCTGGTGGCGGTGATCGTGCTGTTTCCGCTGTTCCTCGTGTCGGAAAAAACCGGCCTGACTCTGCGCAACGTTCCCCTGGTCCTATACGCCTGCCTGTTGGCCTCGATGCTGGCGCCATTGGCGTGGATGCAAGCGGTGGTACGCCTGGGGCCGAGCCGTACCACACTGTTTTTCAATTTGCTGCCGGTGATGACCGCGCTGATTGCGGCGGTTGTGCTGCATGAACAATTGGCGATGTATCACCTTGTGGGCGGGATGTTGACGCTGGGCGGGGTGATTGTTTCCGAGCGCTGGACGTTGGTGTTGGGGCGTAAAGTCTGCGTTGCATGATCTGACGCCTTCGCGGGCAAGCCTCGCTCCTACAGGATTTCACCGTCCTTGTAGGAGCGAGGCTTGCCGCGAAGAACGATAACGCGATCTAAAGCCCGGCCGCTTTGAGCCGCGCCGCATGTTCGACAAACAACCGGATCGGCTCTGCCCCCTTCCCCACCCACCCCAGCGACTGATTGACGATGTCGAAATGGTCCAGCGGGTATTCATCGCCAATCACTGTCCCCAGGTGCGAGCTGTAGCGGCCGACCATCCCGTCGCAATGCCCGGCTTCTCGCATGAAGGTTCTGGCGAACAACCGGCAACTGCGGTTCGTGCCATCGAACAGATTGCGCCCGCGATCGGTCCTGCCCGGCTGCAGGGTGCCGGACCAGGAGTAATAGCGCACGCCGTTCACTTCTTCCGGCCCGTGCCCACCCCAGGTCTCGGGCAACCCCTGTGGATAACGCCGATTGAACAAGGCGACGCCTTCAGTGGTGAGCGAGTGGTGGACACCATGAATATCCACAGGCAGTTTCGGTCCGCGATCACCGGTTTCCAGCAGGCTCATCACCGCCGCGATCAGGCGCAGCAGAAAGCTCAGCAAGCGGCCACGGACGCTATCGTGAGGGTAATGCCTGTGCAGGTAGTCGGCGAGCTCGGAACCCTGATTCGGCCCCGCCACCGACGTCACCGACGCCACCCGATCCGGCCGCATGGCAGCGGCGTAACGGGCCGTCAGCGCGCCCTGGCTGTGGCCGATCAAATTGACCTTCGTGGCCCCGGTTTCCTGCAAAATTTGCTCGATCCGCGCCAGTAACTGTTCACCCCGCACTTCATTGGAGTTCAGCGGCGAGACCTGTATCGCAAATACCTGCGCGCCGCCCTGGCGCAACGCCGAAACGATCCCGTACCAATACGGATACAGCAGCAGCCGGACAAAGCCGAGCATGCCCGGGACCAACACCAGTGGGTATCGCGTGGCCGAACCTTGCGACATGGGCAGACATCCTTGTAATCGAGTGGTGACGCAAGGCCGGATACAAACATCCGCCAAGCATCACCAGCGAAGATGACAACTGCACGACCAGTCTATGACATCCGCCCTATTTAAGCCCTGCCACCCCCGCCACGATCAGCCCGACCGAGAGCAACTTGACCACGCTCAGGCTCTCCCCCAGCAAGGCGAAACCGAGAAACACCGTGCCCAGCGAACCGATGGCGGTCCAGATCGGGTAGGCGATGCTCACCGGCAGCTCACGCATGGCCAGGGTCAGGAAATACACACCCGCCACGGCCGCCGCCACGGTGATCACCGATGGCCACAGCCGGGTAAAGCCTTCGGCATACTTCATACCCATGGCGAAGGTGACCTCAAACCCGGCGGCGATTAGCAGAAACAACCAGGCCATCTAAAACTCCCTGGCCAGCGCCAGCAAGCGCTGTTCGGCCTCGGCGGCAGAAACCTCGAAGGTGCGCGACTCCGATTCCTCACCCTCGGCGGCGACCACCGTGACATCGGTGATGCCGATGAAACCCAGGGCCGTGCGCAGCAAGGGATCGGCATGATTCATCGACTCCAGTTCGCCCCCCGGCCCAAACCCGAATCCGCCGCGGCTGGTCACGATCAACGCCTTTTTGCCATGCACCAGCGGTTCGTACTGCGCTACGCCGTTGTCCAGCGTGTGATTGAAGGTCAGCCCGAGTCGCACGATCTGATCGATCCAGGCTTTCAGGCCGCTGGGCACGCTGAAGTTGTGCATCGGCGTGGAGATCACCAGCAAATCATGCCCCAGCAATTCACCCACCAACTCGTCGCTCAGCGCCAGGTCGGCCTGCATCGACAGCGGCCGCGCCTCAGGCTGTGGATAAAACGCGGCCGCCACGAATGCCTCGTTGACTGGTGGAATCAACGCCCGCCCGACTTCACGGCGGGTCAGTTGCCCCTGCGGATGACGGACGCTCCAGGCCGAGAGAAACGCCTCGGCCAAACGCCGCGAATGGGAACGCTCGCCCCTTGGGCTGGCATGAACAGCAAGAATTCTACTCATCTGAATCTCCTCAAGGACTACACTGAATTTGCTTGTGGATTGCAGCTTGAAGCTGACAACTGCCATCCATCAAATGAGTAAAAATCAGTCAGGATGAATTGAATTCATCCATGGAGTTTTCGCATGTTTGCCTCGTTGCCATTGACCGCCCTGCGCGCTTTTGAATCCGCCTCGCGCTTGCTGAGCTTCAAGGCGGCGGCCGAGGAACTGTCAGTGACCCCGACGGCGGTGTCCCATCAGATCCGCTCGCTGGAAACCTGGCTCGGCGTGCCGCTGTTCGAACGCCTGCCACGCCAGGTTCGCCTGACCGACTGCGGCGAACGGTTGTTTCGTAGCCTGCACGGTGCCTTTCTGGAAGTCGCGCAAAGCGTCGACACCCTGCGCCCGCAACGCAGCGGCGCCAACCTGACGATTTCCACGACAGCGGCCTTCGCCGCGCTTTGGCTGGTACCTCGCCTGGGACGCTTCTACGCCCGTCATCCGAACATCAGCCTGCGCCTGGACACCCACTGCGAAGTCATCGATCTGCATCAGGATGCCAGTGTCGATCTGGTGGTGCGCTATAGCCTCGACACCTACCCGAACCTCTATGGGGTGTGCCTGTTCGACGAATCCTTCGGCGTGTATGGCTCGCCGGAACAAGTGGCGCTGGCGGCACGTCGCACACCGACGCTGATCAGCGTGCATTGGCACAACTCAAGGCTCTATGCCCACGGCTGGGAAGCCTGGTGTGCACAGGCCGGCGAGGCCTGGTTGAGCAACCTGCCGGCGATGCGCGAATACGACGAAGAACATTACGCGCTGCAAGCGGCGATTGCCGGACAAGGCCTGGTGCTGGCCAGCAACATTCTGGTGTCGGAGAGCGTGGCCAGTGGTCTGCTGATGCCCTATCGGGAAGACGTACAGGTCGATGGCGCCGGTTACAGCGCCTTGTGTGTGCCGGGTCGCGAGCGTCACCCGCCGGTTCGGGCGTTTTTTGCGTGGCTGCATGAGGAGGCGACTTTATCGGGGCATGATTTGCGCTGAGCGCGTATGCCACTTAAAAGTTAAGCCAGCGCAGACTTAATATAAAAACAGCAACTACCGAAAATCACACCCACACCGAAAGTTACAACCATTAAATGGATTTCCACCCACAAGGAATTATTCTAACAACCACAACCCACTGGTTGTTCAAACAAACAAGTAAAGGATTACACCCATGCTTCTTCAAGAGCGACTTGAATTCATCGACTCCCTGGCGTCATTGCCAACCTTGATAACGCCACGAACTTTTGCCAGACACCCTGACGACATACCACCACACGACATCAACAAGCCAACCGCCAGTGTAATGCCCGACACAATCGATGTTTTTCTACCCGGCATTTCGCAGGAAACCATCGACGACGTCAATCTTTGCAAGTTAGTCATGCAAAATGCCGCCACCAAACTTTACCCTGACGACGCACAACTGTTTGAATGGTACAAATACTATGTCGATGGCTTGAAAAAGCTTGGGTGGATTATCCAAAACAAGGACATTCAGGAAGTCACGATAAACCGGGTCGGCTTGACCATGGATCAAGTGGCCCTGGAGGTTGCCACAAGCCTGATCGGAGGAAATGCAGCTTATACGCTGGCAAACGTGGCGAAAAAGGCTGTAGAAACCGTGCAGGACAACGTCAAAGCCATCGAGATTTTCAACCGCAACAACAAACTCGGTGCTCAGGCAAAATTCGACATCGCGCCAGTCTGGGTCGATGCCAACAAACAAGCGAACATGGTCCTTAATTGCATTTCCCTCGACGCACGGGAAAGCACCCGCGGCATCCTGTTCTGGAAATCGACCAAACAAACCACCAGCATAAAAACCGGCGCTGTTCGCACATACCTGGACAACAAGGTATTCGCCAGCCTGCGTGACGCGATTTACAGCAAGTACAGTGAAGCGGGCAAGAAATTCATTGAAGAACTTCCCGATTTTTAAAAGTATCGAACAGCCAACAGTCGGCAAGCAACTTGCCGACTTTTTAGCACACACAAAACCCGAGCGCCCATGATTATGGACACACCCCTATTTGATATCCACCTGATCAACGGCAACATAACACTGTTTATCGGTGCGCACACCGAGCCCTTTAAAAAAGACATTCTGAACTCCAGTCTGCTCGGTGAACTCGCATCCATTTCAAAGCAATCAAACAGCAAAGAACTGCTTTGGGCCGATTATGTGGACACCGTCGGGAAAATAGGCTGGATCATTAAAAGCCGAGAGTTCAAGCGTCAGGAGTTCCCCACAAAATGCCTTCTGAAAATTGTCGAGCTCGGTATGGGGTCCCTTTTGAGCAAAGAGGAGAAACAAACACTGGCCACCGCGTTTTCGCAGTTAAAAAAAACCGAAGGTCACTCTTCGGCGATCAAGTCCTTTCTCGACAAACTTCACACCAATGCGTTCGTTGCAAACGAGGAGACAACAGCACCAGGCTCAACCCAATCACCCGTAGCCACTTCGACCCGACTTACGCTGATCACTCACAACGCAAGCATCATCACGCTGCAAGTTGCATTCAAAACCCGCGACGGCATTGGCATCGACATCCTCGATCAACCGCTCCTCGACACCATCAAGGATGGCAATACCAACCTGTGGTTGATGGTCAGTTCTCTGGATGCGCGCCAATACGAAAATGTCAGGGCCACTGTCATTAAAAAAATCGGTAATCGCATCAACACCGATCTACTACAGGTTGCAAAATCGGCTTGTCCCGTTTGAAACCGGAGTGATCACCTCCTTGATCGCTCTCTGACAGTGGCTTGGAGAGCGATCAACGCCTTTCAAGGCGCGCTTCAGTTCTTTACCGATTTCGGTGCCTTGCCCGCCTTCATTTGCTCCAGCAACGGCGCACACTGATTCGGCTCGCCGCCGCTGGGCGCCACCAATGCCAGCAGCCCCGCCGCCGGCGCGGCAATCACCCCCAGCGCAACCATCCCGGCCCCACGCAACATCAGTGGCACCGCTTTCACCCCGGCATCAGGCTTGATGAACTTGCCCCGCACATACAGCGGCGAGCGCAACGAAATCAGGCGCCAGCCCTTGGACTCCGGGGTAATGGTCAGGTCCAGTTGCTCGGTCGCCATGTTGGCCGTGCCATCGACATAGATAATCGCGTTCTCGGTATCGAAGACAAACAGGCGCGTGGTGGCAAGGCCGGTCTTGATATCGAAGTCGGCGGCCGCGCAGTTGATCTTCACTTCCTTGTCGCCAAAAATCTTGCCGACCACATAGTTGCCCACGTTCAACCCGGCCAGCTCCATCAGCTCGCGACTGACGGCGCCGTCATTGATCAGCATCTTGAGATTGCCATTGGCACTGCCCAGCAATTTGGCCACCGAATTGCCACGACCGGTCAAATCGGCATCACCATTGAGCTCGCCGAAGCTGGTTTTCATCGGCTCGAAGGTCGGGAACAGTTGCTTGAGCTTGAAGCCTCGCGCAGTGAGTTTGGCATTGCCCTCCAAGGGCTCCGTGCGGCCGTTGAGACGAATCTGCGACTCAAGCTTGCCCCCTGCCACGCCGAATCGCAGCGGTTCAAGGCTGAGCAAGCCATCGGTCAATACAAGGTGCGTGTAGAGATCGTTGAACGGCAGTTTTTCGCTGTGAACGATACGTTTGCCAGTGAACTCGACGTCGGCGTCCATATCGCGCCAGCGTTCGGTCTTGAACTCTTCAACCGGCAGCACTTTATCCGCCGGCTGCTTGCTTTCGCCTCCCCGGGCCTTTTGCTTGGCATTGGAGTCGGCACCGATCAACGGAGCCAGGTCGGCAAACAGCAGTTGATTGGAAAGCAGTGAACCGCTGAGTTTCGGTCGCGGCTGGCTGGCGACGTAACTCAAGTTGCCATGGATATCGCTGGCGCCGATCTTGCCGTTGAACTCCTCGTAGCGAAATACCGCGCCCCCCGGCTCATGCAGCTTGGCGATCAAATGACCGTCGGTGGCATAAGGCGGCGTATCCGGCAGGGTTACGCCGGTCAGCGGATAAAGGTTGCCCAGGCTGGTCCCGGCCAGTTTCAGGCGCAGGTCCAGGGCCCCAAGGTTCAGTGGGTCAGTCAGGGTGCCGGCCAGTTCAACACTGGTTTCGCCGATTTTCATTTGAGTCTGCAGCGGAAAAGGTCGGTTTGCGTCCTGCAAGGCAAGCAGACCGCCGATCTTGCCCTGTCCAGCCAGTTTCTGACCGTGGTACTGGCCGCTGACCTTGAAAGCAAACGCATAGTCTTGTGGCGCGGTGCCTTTGTCCAACGCGGCTTTGGCTGCCTTGTCACCGACAATCTCGCTGAATGGAATCGGTTTGCCCAACGGGTCGATCAGCAGGTCGAGCTGCGTCTTGAGGCTCTGGTCATCAAGGGTGACATGGCCTTTGTCGAACCTGATCGCACCGATATCCAGCACCCAGGCTGAAGGCTCGGCATTGGGGTCTTTCGGGTCGAACTTGAACGTCCAGTTAGCCCGGCCATCGGCCAGACGCTGCAGCTGGGCATTGGGTTCGGTGAGGTCGATGCGCGGGATCACTACATGCCGCGCCAGCATGGCCAACGGCGATATTCGCAGCTCGACGCGCTTGAGGCTGGCCATTTGCGGCGTCTTCGACCAGTCGGGATTGCCCAGACTCAGGTCTTCGGCCACCACATGCGGCCAAGGCACCCAGGCGCGCCAGCCGCCTTCGTCAGGCTCGCGCTGCCAGACCACCGTCAGGTTGCCATTGATGGCGAACGGCCGGTGCAGCTCCTCGGACACTTTGGCATTGAGTGTGGGTTTGATCCGGTTCCAATCGAAGAACGCGATGATCAACACCAGCACCGTCAACACGACCAACAGGGCGCTGAGGGTGCCGGCAACAATTTTATGAGTGCGCGTCATTGCACAGGGCTCCTGATACGACTGAGCGCCCCAACTGCGACGCACATGAAAAACGCCGGGCCAGATCCGGCCCGTCATGGAATCTACGACTGAAAAACGAACCGCAGGTTTAATCGAAACGCCGATTTTGCCTTCTTTGACTGCCCGGTTGCCGCTTTTTGCTCCTGCTTTCGCGTTACCTGACCCGCACTTTTACGTGGCAAATGTGGGTGGAAAATACCCACTCCGGTGCAAAACCAATCGCCGGAAACGCCCGGTTTACAAGGCCTGCAGAGAACAATCAATTCCGTTGATTATTAACATTGCGTTTATGAACTTTTATATCGACTTATCGAGAGTAGCATTGCCCTCGTACCCAATTTTTTGCCCTCGTGCGGAGCACCCTATAATGAAACGCCAATTACTGTTTAGCCTTACACTTTCAATGCTGGCCAGCACAGCTTTTGCTCTGCCGGCCGCCGATCAAGCAACGCCTCAAGTCAAAGACAGCCACTCGGTTTTCAGCCAAACCCTGGCCGAAGGTGGTAACGATCGCCTGAAAGAAAAAGGCCTGATCACCGAAGATGGCTACGATCAAACCAAACAAGGTCAAACCGTTGCCGCTGACGGTTCCGATCGCACTCCTGGTCAAACCCTTGCCGCCGACGGTTCCGATCGCACCCCTGGTCAAACCCTCGCCGCTGACGGTTCCGATCGCACTCCTGGTCAAACCCTCGCCGCCGACGGTTCCGATCGCACTCCTGGTCAAACCCTCGCCGCTGACGGTTCCGATCGCACTCCTGGTCAAACCATTGCAGCTGATGGCTCCGATCGCACTCCTGGTCAAACCATCGCTGCCGATGGCTCCGATCGCACCCCGGGTCAAACACTGGCCGAAGGTGGTGGTGACCGTGTAATCGAACGCAACAGTTCGATGAGCTAACCCCATGACGGCCCTGAAAAAAAGCCCAATCAGCGGATTGGGCTTTTGATTTTCAGGCGTTTTATCTCGTAACTGCCGTACTTCTGCGCTTGCTCCCCCATCGTTGTTCGACGCCGGCAAAGCCTATTTGCTAGAGTGCGCCGCTCTCCTTCTGCAGAAAACACCTTCGCAATGCTGCCCCGTGCCGAACAGAAACAACAAACCCGCAATGCGTTGATGGACGCTGCCCGCCACTTGATGGAAGGCGGTCGGGGATTTGGCAGCCTGAGCCTGCGCGAAGTGGCGAAAACCGCCGGGATCGTCCCCACCGGTTTTTACCGGCATTTCGCCGATATGGATGAGTTGGGCCTGGAGCTTGTCAGGGAGGTCGGCCAGACCTTTCGCGAAACCATCCGCCTGGTGCGGCATAACGAATTCGTCATGGGCGGCATCATCGATGCGTCCGTACGGATCTTTCTCGATGTGGTCAGCGCCAACCGTTCGCAATTTCTGTTTCTGGCCCGCGAGCAGTATGGAGGCTCGTTGCCAGTGCGCCTGGCCATCGGCCGCTTGCGCGAAGGTATCAGCTCGGACCTTGCTGCCGATCTGTCGCTGATGCCGAAACTGCAGCACCTGGATATCGCCGGCCTGAGTGTGATGGCGGACCTGATCGTCAAAAGTGTGTTCGCCACCCTGCCGGACATCATTGACCCTCCGGCCGAGGCACTGCCCGAGCACCTGACACCCCAGGCAAAAATCACCCAGCAGCTGCGCTTCATTTTTATCGGCCTCAAGCACTGGCAAGGCCTGGGCAGTACCGAATAACCCCGCCCCAGGAAGATTCACGTCCGCTGTCACAAATGGGTGCCTGCCAGAATCCGCGCGCGCCAAATCAATGCAAATTCCTCGTCACCCCAAACAAACGCACTCAATGCCTTCAGGCATTTCCTACGCCCCTCCCCGATTGGCAAGCCCCTTGCTCTAACCCGAGCATCGTCCATTGCCGGAAGCTTACCGATGCTGGTGATTCATCGCAGAATCGACCCTCAACCCGTCTGGGCCGCCGAACTGCACCTGACATTCGAAGCCAGGAGCAAAAGCCGCTTGCGCTGTTTCAGTGCTGAAGGCGAAGACGTCGGCTTGTTTCTGGAGCGTGGTCAATCACCACTGCATGACGGTGAATGTCTGCAAGCCGAAGACGGACGCATCGTCCGCGTTTGCGCTCGTCCCGAGCAACTGCTGCACGTGACCTGTGCCAATGCCTTCGAACTGACACGCGCGGCCTATCACCTGGGTAATCGCCACGTCGCGCTGCAGGTCGGTGACGGCTGGTTGCGTCTGCTCGATGACTACGTGCTCAAGGCCATGCTCGAACAGCTCGGCGCCACCACAGAAAACATCGAAGCCCCCTTTCAACCTGAACACGGTGCCTACGGCGGCGGCCATCACCATTCGCGCCACGGCGATGAAGATTTCAACTATCCGCCCAAGCTGCATCAGTTCGGCGTACGGCCATGAATCCCGCCTGGGCGCTGTTGCGCCTGGCCAGTCCGCAACTGCCGATCGGCGGCTACAGCTATTCCCAGGGCCTGGAAATGGCGGTGGAAAATGGCCGCGTCCATGACTCTGACAGTGCGCGGCGCTGGATCGGTGATCAATTACTGCTCAACCTGGCCCGTTTCGAAGCCCCGCTGCTACTCGCCCACTGCGAGGCCGCCCACGAAGAAAACTGGAGCCAATTACTGCATTACTGCGAACAGCAGCGCGCCAGCCGGGAAACCCGCGAATTGCATCAGGAGAGCCGCCAGATGGGCTACTCCTTGCAGCAGCTGCTCAACGGCCTTGCGGAGCTCGACGAGGTCGCCCGTACCTTTCTCCAGCAGCACACCGAACCGCACCTGGCCCTGGGCTGGGCGCTGGCCGCCCGCGCCTGGCGGATCAACCCACAGGATGCCCTGGCCGCCTGGCTCTGGAGCTGGCTGGAAAACCAGTTGGCCGTGCTGATGAAAACCTTGCCGCTGGGGCAGCAGGCGGCCCAGCGCCTGACCAGCGAACTGCTGCCACTGTTGCAACAGGCCCAGCATAACGCCACCACCCTCAACCCCGAACACCCTGGCAGCGCCGCCTTCGGCCTGTCTCTTGCCTGCATGGCCCATGAGCGCCAGTACAGCCGTCTGTTTCGTTCCTAGGGCCCGTTATCTTGGAGAGTCACATGAATACACAACCCCTGCGTGTCGGCATCGGCGGCCCTGTCGGCTCCGGCAAAACCGCCTTGACCCTGGCCCTGTGCCTGGCCCTGCGCGACCGTTACAACCTGGCCGTCGTGACCAACGACATCTATACCCGCGAAGACGCCGACTTCCTGGTGCGTAACGAGGCCCTGGCACCGGAACGCATCATCGGCGTGGAAACCGGTGGCTGCCCCCACACGGCAATCCGCGAAGACGCGTCGATCAACCTCGAAGCCGTGGATCAATTGAACCGTCGTTTCCCGGGACTGGACCTGATTCTGGTGGAGTCCGGTGGCGACAACCTGTCGGCGACCTTCAGCCCTGAGCTGTCGGACCTGACCCTTTATGTGATCGATGTTTCGGCGGGCGACAAGCTGCCGCGCAAGGGCGGACCGGGCATCTGCAAATCCGACCTGCTGGTGATCAACAAAATCGACCTGGCGCCCCTGGTGGGCGCCTCCCTGACCCTGATGGACAGCGATACCACGCGCATGCGCAACGGCAAGCCGTTCGTTTTCAGCAACCAGAAAACCGGCCAGGGGCTGGAAGAAATCATCGCCTTCATCGAACGCCAGGGCCTGCTGACCGCAGCCTGAACCTACAAGGAAGCCTGGACATGACACTTGAACGCATCGTGGGCGCCATTGCCCTGCTACTGACCCCGGCTATCGCCTTCGCTCACCCTGGGCACGGCGATAACGGCCTGATCGCTGGTATCAGTCACCCGGTCGGTGGCCTGGATCATTTATTGGCGATGGTTGCGGTCGGTCTGTGGGCGGCTCAGCAACACGGTGCGGCGCGCTGGGCGCTGCCGTGTACCTTTGTCGGCACCCTGCTGATCGGCGGATTGCTGGGGTTCGAAGGGTTCAGTCTGCCGGCGCTGGAAGGCACGATTGCAGCCTCGGTGCTGGCGCTGGGTCTTGCGGTGGCTTTGGCGGTGCGTCCGCCGTTGACCGTGGCGGTAGGCGCAACAGCTTTGTTCGCCCTGTTCCATGGTGTGGCTCATGGCCTGGAACTGCCCGATATGTCGAACCCCTGGGCGTATGCAGCGGGGTTTGTGGCGGCAACGGCGGCGTTGCACGCGGCGGGTTACGCGATGGTGCGTGCATTGCCTCAAGCCGCCGCACCGCTGGTGCGGCTGGCAGGTGCGGCTTCGGCGGCGACTGGGGTGTGGTTGTTGGCGGGCTGAAATTGCGTCGCCTGTAATGGCCTCTTCGCGGGCAAGCCTCGCTCCTACGGGTTTTGTGTTGTCCACAATCCTGTGGGAGCTGCGGTGCGGCGATCCGACTTGCCAGCGATGACGGCCTGACAGACAACACATCCCCAAGGCCTGTTAACATGTCGCGCAATCAACCCTGCCGTGATGACGCCAGCCAATGCCGCAAGCCTCCCGCTCCGCCTCCCTGCCTGAATTGGCCGCTCTGTTCAGCGACGTGCAACAGCACTTCAAGGAAGTGATCGTGCCCCTGTGGCAGGGCCCTGGCTGGAACGCCGACATGGCGCTGCCCTATGAGGCGCTGGATGCCGAGCACCGACCGTTGCCTCCTCAACGCTATCGGGCCATGGCCTGCGCACGGCAACTGTTCCTGTTTTCCAGCCTGATCGGCGAAGTACCGAACGCTCAAGAGCGTGCCGCGGCGCTGTTCCGTTCCTTGCAGAGGCATTTCCACGACGCCGAGCATGGCGGCTGGTTTTACAGCATCGACCCGCACGGAGCGCCACTGGATTCGCGCAAGGACCTTTACACCCACGCCTTCATCCTGTTCGCCTGCGCTCATTACTGGGACAAGGTTCGCGAGCCCCTGGTGGAGTCGGTGCTCAACGCCGCCCTGGAGGTCATCACGCGACGTTTCGCCACCGGAGACGGCCTCTACGAAGCCGACTTGAATCGTGACTGGTCAACGCTCTGCAGCGGCCCGCTGCAAAATCCGCTGATGCACCTGGCCGAAGCGTTTCTGGCCACGCTCTCGGTGCGTGAAGACCTTGCGGTCGAACGGGCGCTTGTCGAGTTATGCACAGCCATGCAAAAGCGCTTCATCGACGCTCGACATGGCGTGTTGATGGAGAAACCGCTGGGAGCTGTGGATAACTGGTTCGAGCCGGGGCATCAATTCGAGTGGTACTTCCTGCTGCAATCGTCGCCACTGCTGCGCGATTCGAAACTGCATGCATCGCTGGAGCGCGCCTTTGCCTTCACCGAGCAGTTGGGTGTCGATCAACAGACCGGTGCCGTGCGGGCGATGCTCGACCTCGGGCCGGAAGGTGGCTCGCGGGATGCGACCCAGCGTATCTGGGCCCAGGCAGAATACCTTCGCGCCCTGACATTGCGTCCGGGCAGCGAAGCGGCGATTTTGCGTCAACTGCGTGCGTTGCAACAGCGTTCACTGCATGCCGGCGGCTGGTATGAATGCCGTGACGAGCACGGCGAAGTCAGCCGCCGGGACATGCCATCGACCACGCCTTACCACCTGGCGACCTGTTACCAGGGGTTGGCCGACTATCTGCGTTGACCGACAGATAGCTATCGCGAGCAGGCTCGCTCCCACAGGTATTGTGTGAACCTTGTAGGAGCGAGGCTTGCCCGCGAACAGCCATTGCGCGGTCTTACGCCTTGCCACCACTGCGATCAATCGCAAACCCCGCCCAGCTCTGGCTGACCGGCATCAGCTCCAGACTGTTGATGTTGATATGCGCCGGGGCATTGAGAATCCAGAAGATCGTGTCGGCGATGTCCTGCGGCTGGATCGGCTCGGCGCCGGCGTAGGTGGCGTTGTAGCGTTCCTGGTCACC
Organism: Pseudomonas sp. NPDC089569; assembly: GCF_050280625.1. Taxonomy (NCBI): domain Bacteria; kingdom Pseudomonadati; phylum Pseudomonadota; class Gammaproteobacteria; order Pseudomonadales; family Pseudomonadaceae; genus Pseudomonas; species Pseudomonas sp. NPDC089569. Next base: position 2,402 of record NZ_JBNNVQ010000095.1, on the reverse strand, counting down.
GCCGAAACGCACCAGCGAAAACTCACTCTCACACAGGCCCGGCTCAAGGTTGCTGACCCGCACACCCGTGCCCTGCAGGTCACAGCGCAGGCTCAAGGAGAACTGCTGGACGAAGGCCTTGGTTCCGCCATACACATGGCTGCCCGGATACGGGTAGTTGCCGGCGACGGACCCCAGGTTGACGATACCGGCGCCACGACCGTGGGCGATCAGGCGCGGCAACAGCAGGCGAGTGCTGTACATCAGGCCCTTGATGTTGGTATCGACCATGGTGTCCCAGTCGTCCAGGCTGCATTTGGGCGCCGGATCGGCTCCCAGCGCCAGGCCTGCGTTGTTGATCAGCCCGCGCAGCTTGGCGAAGCTCGGCGGCAGGTTGGCGATGGCGTCTTCCATGGCCTTGCGGTCACGCACGTCGAGCACCAGCCCATGCACTTCGGTCTGCTTCGACAGTTCGGCACACAGCGCGTTGAGGCGTTCTTCACGACGGCCGGTCAGCACCAGTTTCCAGCCGGCCTCGGCAAAACGACGGGCACAGGCTTCACCAAAACCGGAGGTCGCGCCGGTAATAAACAGGGTGTTGGACATCGTGTTCTCCTTGCTTGGGCTGAAGGCCAGCCATTGGAATAGAAAATCAGCAGGCAGCATGCCCGGCCTTGTCCACACCGGCAACCACCGCACATACCGAACAAAAAATGATCAACTGGCGCAATGCCTTGAACCCAGCGGCGTGCAGCCAGGTACCCGCACCTTATCCACAAGCCCATCCACACATTCCGGGGGCAACTGGAAAAGCTGCAAGCCGCTATCCACAAGGCTTTGAGAGGGATTTGAAAACTTTTTCGCTTGACCCTTATCGACCTGCTGTGCAGGCCCTGGCCACTTTCTCGACCAAGCGGTCAAACCGGAGATGGCCGCAAGCCAGTAACCACGGCCTTCAGCAGAGTCTTTCCAGAGTTTAACCACAGAGTTATCCACAGGCTTATACAGATGAATTCGAGGTGCTTTCATCATCAAGAAAAGGGTTGACAATGCCACCTTCAAGCCTGCCAAAAACACCTGATCAAAAATCAACCACAACGCTACAAGCCACGGTTTCAAAGGCTCTCAGCCAGCTACCACCACGTTATACACAGCCCGCTCCACAGCAAACGGGGACAAGTCAAAACCGTGACAAAACAGTAATTTGCAGCGGTTTTATGTCGCAGCTCAGGAACAGGGAAAGATTGTTTTCCACAATTGGCTTTACCTCTCGCAGCCACTCCTGTAGGAGCGAACACGCTCGCGAAAAACACCAGAACACCGCGGGCTTCCAGACAACCCGCGTTATCGTTAACCACCATCGCGAGCGTGCTCGCTCCTACAGAGGGCAACGCGCAAAAAAAACGCCCTGACGCTGTAAACGTCAGGGCGTTTTTGTTTAACGCGAAGACTCAGTGCCCGCCGAGATAGGCGTTACGCACATCCTCGTTGACCAGCAGCTCCTTGCCGGTTCCGCTCATGCGGATTTCGCCGTTGACCATCACGTAAGCACGATCCGACAGCTTGAGGGCATGGTTGGCGTTCTGTTCCACCAGGAAGATGGTCATACCGGTCTTGGCCAGCTCGCGCAGGGTGGCGAAAATCTGTTTCACCACGATCGGGGCCAGGCCCAGGCTTGGCTCGTCGAGCAGCAGCAGTTTCGGTCGACTCATCAAAGCACGGGCAATGGCAAGCATTTGCTGCTCACCACCGGACATGGTCATTGCACGCTGGGTACGCCGTTCTTCGAGCCTGGGGAACAGCTTGAACATGCGCTGCATGTCTTCCTTGGCGTATTTGTCACCAATGGGAATGGTGCCCATCAGCAGGTTTTCCTCCACGGTCATGTCGGGGAACACCCGCCGTCCTTCCGGCGACTGCGCAATGCCGTTGGACGCAATGTAGTGCGACGACTTGTGGGTGATGTCCACGCCCTGATAGAGGATCTGACCGTCCGCCGCCCGGGGCTGGCCGAAAATCGACATCAGCAGGGTCGACTTGCCGGCGCCGTTGGAGCCGATCAGGCTCACGGTTTCGCCTTCATTGATGTGCAGCGAAACGTTCTTCAGCGCCTGGATCGGACCGTAGAACACGTCGAGGTCCTTGAGTTCGAGGATGGGCTTGGTCATACCACCTCCTCTTCGTCGGCACCCAGGTAGGCGGCAATCACTTTCGGATCGTTGCGGATGTCGTCAGGGCCACCCTCGGCGATGACGATGCCGTGGTCCAGCACCACGATGTGGTCGGAAATACTCATTACCATGCCCATGTCGTGTTCGATCAGCACCACGGTCAGATCGTGCTCGTCGCGCAGCAGCCGGATCATCGCCGGCAAGCCCTGCGCAGTGCGGGGCCTGTCAGGAGCCGATTCAACGAGTCGGTTG
>NZ_JBNNVQ010000094.1:0-23749 GCF_050280625.1 Pseudomonas sp. NPDC089569 | reverse complement strand
CAGGCCGTCGGTTCCTAGATAGTGTCCGGCACCAAGATCTTCATCTCGGCCGGTGAACACGACATGGCCGACAACATCGTTCATATCGTGCTGGCCCGCCTGCCGGATGCACCGGCCGGTACCAAGGGCATTTCCCTGTTCATCGTTCCCAAGTTCCTGCCGAACGCCGACGGCTCCGCCGGCGCGCGCAACGCTGTGAGCTGCGGTTCGATCGAACACAAGATGGGCATTCACGGCAACGCCACGTGCGTGATGAACTTCGATGGCGCCACAGGTTTCCTGATCGGCCCGGCGAACAAAGGCCTGAACTGCATGTTCACCTTCATGAACACCGCACGTCTGGGTACCGCACTGCAAGGTCTGGCCCACGCTGAAATCGGCTTCCAGGGCGGTTTGAAATACGCTCGCGAGCGTCTGCAAATGCGCGCGCTGACTGGCCCGAAAGCGCCGGACAAAGCTGCCGACCCGATCATCGTGCACCCTGATGTGCGCCGCATGCTGTTGACCATGAAGGCGTTCGCTGAAGGCAACCGTGCAATGGTTTACTTCACCGCCAAGCAGGTCGATATCGTCAAGTACGGTGTGGATGAAGAAGAGAAGAAGAAAGCCGACGCACTGCTGGCGTTCATGACGCCAATCGCCAAGGCTTTCATGACCGAAGTCGGTTTTGAAGCGGCCAACCACGGCGTGCAGATCTATGGCGGCCACGGCTTCATCGCCGAGTGGGGCATGGAGCAGAACGTTCGCGACAGCCGTATCTCCATGCTGTACGAAGGCACTACCGGCATTCAGGCACTCGACTTGCTGGGCCGCAAAGTGCTGATGACCCAGGGCGAAGCCCTCAAGGGTTTCACCAAGATCGTGCACAAGTTCTGCCAGAACAACGAAGGCAACGAAGCCGTCAAGGAATTCATTGCACCGCTGGCAGCGCTGAACAAGGAGTGGGGCGAACTGACCATGAAGGTCGGCATGGCGGCCATGAAAGATCGCGAAGAAGTCGGCGCGGCCTCCGTGGACTACCTGATGTACTCCGGTTACGCCTGCCTGGCCTATTTCTGGGCTGACATGGCGCGTCTGGCTGCCGAGAAACTGGCTGCCGGCACTTCCGATGAAGCGTTCTACACCGCCAAGCTGCAGACCGCGCGCTTCTACTTCCAGCGCATCCTGCCGCGTACCCGCACTTACGTCGCAACCATGCTGTCGGGTGCCAACAACCTGATGGACATGAAAGAAGAAGACTTCGCACTGGGCTACTAAGGCTTAACGCAGTTCTTCAAAAAAAAACCGCCGCTCCTTCGGGAGCGGCGGTTTTTTTTTTGCGCCATCGTCAGGCATTGCTCACCACGGGGTAGGGGCCAGTGGTCCGGCACCCGTCGGGGTGGCGGAGCCTTCGCCATTGCGAATGAACGGAAGGTGCCAGAAGTCGTTAGGAACGACGGGGTCGCCCGGCTTGACGTTTTCCGGAAAGATGAACTCGAACACCGGAGCCACGTATTGCCCCGCGATCAGCCCATTGGCCACTGGAGCTTGACTGGCAAGGCAGTTGTCCACCAGGGCCTGTGACAGATTGTTCGGGTCCGGAACGCACATTGAGCGCGCCATCACCCGCAGGGTCCGGGTCGGCTGGCTGAGCAGTCCGGTTGGCGCCTTGCTTGCCCGCAGCCTGGCACGCTGTGGTTGAGCACCGGTGTTCTGAGTGGTAATGCCGCCCGAGACACCACGGCAAGTCGCTGCCAGGGTCAGTGCTGGATTGCATTCACCGGTCATCTCATAGGGGGTCACCCAACGGTTATGTTCCACGCCGTTGTTGTCCACATCGATAAGGTAAATATCCACCGGTGTCAGGATGTCGGTTGTCGATGTCTCAAGGAACAACCGGTCCTGGGTTTCCTGCGCCACGCCGCTGACGGCTACTGGGTTGGGATCTGCGCTGCCGATGCCGAACTCGCCGATAGACAGGTAGCTGGGCTGCGTACCGGGCTGCGTGTAGATACCGACGTTGGCTTCGATGGTGTGGGCGGAGATGAAGTCCGGATTTCCCGAGGTTGGCGACTTGAACAGGGTGCCGGAATAAGTGATGAAGTCGCCGACTTCGAAAGGCGCCTGCTGGCGCGGATCTGGATCCGTCGGGAGCCTTGTCGCGTCGGCTACCGCTTTCATGACGAACTGACTGCAATAAACCTGACCCAGCGCAGGTGGGCTCAATTCGCCGCTGGCCGGCAGTGGACTGACGCTGGCCTGACTGAAATTGCGGCAGTTATTGGTTGTGGTCGGTGTCTTGGCCAGTGGCCGGTTTTTCTGCGGGCATAATGCGTCATCGGCGCCACGAGGCACACACATGGGAAAGCCGGTGGCCGCGTGAATGGTCGGGTTGGCATCATCCACGGAGAAGCGCGGGTCTGCGGTCCGGACTCGGCCGAAGCGTCCATTCGGGTCGTTGATCTGCAGTACCGTGGGCTGCGGCGAGTTGGTGCTGGTCACCTCGATATTGCCAGTGTCCAGGTCGATCCGACTGATGTAGCCGCTGCCTGTCTGGGTTGTCTGTTGGGATACATCGATCAACCCGGCGATTTGTTTGCCATTGACGGTATTGCCCACCACGTGGATCTCGAACGATGGGTAGGCAGGCCGGGTGCTATTGAGTCCCAATGCCCCACCGTTGACGAAATCGCGCCAACTCAGGGTATTGGCCGGCATCTGGATGATCATGTTGCAAGGGACGGTAATGGTCGTGCCATTGACCATAATCTTGCCGCCACTGCGCTCCGCTGGGACGGTAGCCCCTGGGCAGGTTTCGGCGGGGGAATCTACCGTCATGTCCTGGATAAAGCCCGTCACGTCGAAGCCGTGAATCGCAGTAGCATCAGCGAAGACGGGATCGGGCAGCGTGGGTGTGGCGAATGGCGCCACCGCCCCTTTGGTAGGGGGCTTGGCGGTCCCGCCGCCACCGCCGCCACCGCCGCCTCCTCCGCCCCCGCCCCCAGGCGCGCCTTTCGCGGCATAGGCAGCTCCTCCTCCCAGGAGCATTGCCAGGGCGACCGCACTGGCGATCAGTGCGGGGCGACTTATGGCGCCGCTCAATCGTTTTGGGCTTGGAGGCGCGGCCAGCGATTTTATTTTTGCAAATAGGTTCATGGTTCTCTCCAGAGCAATGCAGGACCAGTTGCCGGCCAATCGCTTCACAGTTCTGTTGATGCGCTGAATCCTGGCGCAAAAAAGCGCAAAACCGTGAGTGTCGGATGGGGCTCGATTCAACGGCAAAAGCGCCTGTTGGCAGTCGGCATTTGCCGTTTTGATACATCCAACCTGCGATGCATCGGCCGGTTACGGACGCAATCGCGAGAAGCCTTCCTTGAGCTTGAGGCGTGCAAAGCAGGTGTCGTGCCTGTTCTGAAATATTCAGACACAAATGGCCGCGAGCGCGCGGGGAATGCGGGCTGCACGAAAATGGAGGGAAGTTCGCGCAACATGGCCGAATGGATATTCACCAATATAGGGGGGGATATACGCCCATATTCGGGAGTTCGCGAAGTTGAGGTTTCTGCTGGTTGTTTGTCTCGCTGGAGAAGTGAATGAGAATGTTTGTTTATATGTACTCCTGGTGAAATGGCTTGGCAAGAGAAATATATCGAAGTGTTAGTAATAAAGTTGTGCGGCCGACAATATAAAATAAACTCCATAGCTTACGCAGTACAACCTGCGTACGAATGGAGTATCTCTATTTAATAAGGGGCGCTTTCTAAAACTCTTCCAGCGTTTATTTGTTAACTCTCGATGTATGAGTAGCAACTAGTTTGCCAATATTTTCTGGTCGTGTTGTTTTTGAGAAATATCATTAAATTACAATGATTTAAATTCTGTACACGGTTGTGTGTCGAGTGTCTTTGGGGAATAACCCCCACAAGTGGGTGGGGAAACCACCGGATTTGAGGAGGGTTTTGAAGTTGTTTCAATTGCTCGTATGCAGTTTTATTGACGGCATTTTTCTGCGTTTTTGATAGTTGAAAAAATATTCATTTTTTTCTGATGAAATTTTTTGTTACAGCTAAAGTCAGGTTAAGCATCCCAACCGTGGTGCGACAAAGCAATTTTTATAAGCCTGAGCCAAGAGTGTACTTTGCCAGTTAGGCCTTGCATTGCCTGAGCAACTATCAGTGGGCGTTGCTACTTGTGCAGTCGGCGGGAAATATGGCGACGAGTTCATCTCGCAACAGGACAATCACGGAACTGGCTACTCCGTATTGAATCGAGAGTGTCATCATGGCTAAGTACTCGAGCATTTTTGGAAACACTCGGTGGGCGGCGATGGCGGGTGCGCTGTTCGCCGCCGGCCTGCCCGCCTTGAGCGCCTTCGCCGCCGATCCGGTGGACACCGTTCCCCCCGTGGTGGATGTGCCCAGCCTGCAGTCGTTGCACGGAATGACGCCGCCTGATCCTTCGGGTACCGAAGGCGGGCGCAAGGTCGATCTGATGACCGACTATGTCACCAACCGCGGGGCAGCAATCCTTTTGGGCAAGGCCCTGTTCTGGGACATGGAAATCGGCAGTGACGGCAGCACCGCATGCGCGTCATGCCATTTCCACGCGGGTGTCGATCATCGCACCACCAACCAGATCAACCCCGGACAGGCGAATACCAACGCGAACGTCGCGTCGATCTTCAACAAGCCGTTCGTGGCCTCGGACATTCCTGGCGATGTGCCGTCGTATACGACCAAGTCCGGTGGCAAGGGCGGTCCGAACTATCTGCTGAAAAAGGCCGACTTTCCAACCCACGTACTGGCCGATCCGCTGGATCGCAATTCGGCGATTCTTTATTCGACCGATGACGTGATCGGCTCACAAGGCGTATTCGACGCCAACTTCGTCAAACCCAAACAGGCACGTTTCGACAAGTGCATCCAGCAACCCGACGGTATCTTCCAGGTCGGTGGCATCAACGTGCGGCGCAGTACCGGGCGCAATGCGCCGACGGTGATCAACGCCGCGTTCAACGTGCGCAACTTCTGGGATGGTCGGGCCAACAACGTGTTCAATGGCTTCTCGCCATTTGGTAATCGCGATCCCGATGCCGGGATCTACGTGACCAAGGACAACAGCGGCGTGGCCACCAAGGTGCGCCTGGCACTTAACGATGCCTCGGCGGCTTCGCAGGCGGTGGGCCCTCCCGGCAGCCCTGTGGAAATGTCTTGCGGCGGGCGGACGTTCGCCGATATCGGTCGACGCATGCTCGATACGCTGATGCTCAAGCAGCAGCGGATCTCATCCACCGACTCGGTGCTGGGCCCAGTGTCCGGTGCGCGTCGTCCTACCTACCGTGAGCTGATCAAAAACGCCTTCCAGCCAAGGTTGTGGAACGCCACGCAACAAGTGTTGGTGGGCGATGCCCCCTACACCCAGATGGAAGCCAACTTCCCGCTGTTCTTCGGCCTGGCGATTCAGATGTATGAGGCCACGCTGGTATCGGACCAGGCGCCGCTGGACGCGTACCTGCAAGGTAATCAAACGGCCATGGACGCCCAACAGATTCAGGGTATGAATCTGTTCCTGGGCAAGGGCAAGTGCGTCAGTTGCCACGGTGGTGCCGAGCTGACCAACGCCGCCAGTCGCTTGCAGTTCCACCCCCGCGAACGCATCGAACGCATGGTCATGGCGGACAACCTGACCACGCTCTACGACAACGGCTTCTACAACACCGGCGTGCGTCCGACTTCCGAAGACCTGGCGGTCGGCGGCTCAGATGCCTGGGGCAACCCGTTGTCCTTCACCCGTGAGTACAACACCGTGCTGCAAGGCGGGAAGATACCTGACCCGCTGGATGTCGATGTCTGCACCTTTGAAGCGCCGTTGAGCGCGGCAATTCCCTGCGATGCAACACTCAAACCCAGTGTCGGTTTCCGTGATGCGGTCGATGGTGCCTTCAAGACGCCGACCCTGCGCAACATTGCGCTGACCGGGCCGTATTTCCACAACGGCAGCCGCGCCACGCTCAAGCAGGTGATGGAGTTCTACAACCGTGGTGGCGACCGGCGCGGCGAGGACGCGAGCAATACCAGTGGGTTCGAACACCCGGCGGTCAATCAGCACAACGGCTCGAACCTCGATCCGGACATGACCCGGCTCGACCTGACCCCCGATGAAGTGGATGCGCTGGTCAAGTTCATGGAAGTCGGCCTGACCGACCCGCGCGTGGCATGGGAACGGGCACCGTTCGATCATCCGTCGCTGGTGCTGCCACAGGGCGCGATAGGCGATGAAAACGCCGTGTCACAAAAACCGGCCAGTCCGAAAATCACCACTCGCCAGGCGAAGGACGCCGAGATCCAACTCAAGCCGGTCGGTGCTGAAGGTCGTCCGCTCACTGAAGGTCCGTTGCAACCGTTCGGCAACGAGCTGATGTGATTTCCCCTTGCGTCACTGACGGCTGCGACGGCCGTCAGTGACGCTCTTTTAAAAATACCTCAGCAATTCACTCAGCAATTTGGGGGTTCTGCCGTTACAGTAGTGGGCATATTGCCATCTATTGATCTGACCGGTCGGAGCTTTACCCTTGCCGCGCTCTTCCGCTGTACGTTTCAGTCATTTCCTGCCGTCGTTGCTGCTGTTGCTGGCGGGGCTTGCGGCTGCGTACGTCAAGGACCTGAGCGTTTTCTTCACTTCGCTGTTCAACGTGCTGCCCACCCTGGTTTTGCTGCTCGGTGGCGCCTACTGCGGTGTATACCGACGCCAGCGCGAACTGTTTCTGATGGTCACGGTGTACATCGCCTACTTCCTCCTCGACACCCAGACCGACTACTACCGCGATAACGGCAAGGTGCGTGAAGACGCCGCGGTGGTCTTCCATTTATGTTGCTTGCTGTTGCCACTGATGTTTGGTGTGTTCGCCGCCTGGCAGGAGCGAACGCACCTGTTCCAGGACATGGTGGCGCGTTTCGCCGTGTTGCTGGCGGTAGGCAGTGTGGCGCTGGGATTGGAGCAGAGTTACCCGCAGGCGCTATTGATGTGGCTGTCGGAGATCCGCTGGCCGGCCCTGCATGGGGCATGGATGAGCCTGATCCAGCTGTCGTACCCGGTGTTCATCGCTTCATTCCTGTTGCTGGCCTGGCAGTACTGGCGCAATCCCAGACCCCTGCATGCGGCGCAACTGGTCGGCCTGCTGGGCCTGTTCTGGATGTTGCCCAAGACCTTCATCCTGCCGTTTACCCTGAACATCATGTGCAGTCAGGTGATGTTGATGATCGCCGCCGCCGTTGCCCACGAGGCTTATCAGATGGCCTTCCGTGACGAGCTGACCGGGTTGCCGGGCCGTCGTGCGCTGAACGAGCGCATGCAGCGCCTGGGGCGCAACTATGTGCTGGCCATGAGCGACGTCGATCACTTCAAGAAATTCAACGACACCCACGGCCACGATGTCGGTGACCAGGTGCTGCGGCTGGTGGCCAGCAAGCTGGCGAAAATCGGCGGCGGTGGCAAGGCGTATCGCTATGGTGGTGAAGAGTTCGCCATGGTGTTTGCGGGCAAGACCGTCGAAGAATGCCTGCCCCATCTGGAAGTGATCCGCGAATCCATCGCCAGCTACAACATCCACCTGCGAAACCAGGACAGCCGTCCACAGGATGACACGCAAGGGCGGCAGCGTCGTTCCGGCTCCAGCGCTTCGACGGTATCGGTTACCGTCAGCATTGGCGCGGCCGAGCGGATCGAACAGCGAACCCCCGACGAAGTGCTCAAGTCCGCGGACCAGGCGCTCTACAGCGCCAAGGGCGCCGGGCGTAACTGCGTGATGGTGTTCGGCCAGAACCGTCGTGGCGCGGTGCGCATGGATGCCGCTACGGTTGAGTGATGACGGCGCATTCAGCGTCTGGACTGTGATTGTGAGGCGTGTACGCCGGCAGTAGGTTGAGAGGATCTGCCGCCGGAGAAATCACCATGCCCGACTACAAAGCGCCCCTGCGCGACATGCGTTTTCTGATCGACCACGTCTTTGACTTTCACCGCAATTACGCTGCGCTGGGCGCAACCGACGCCAGCCCGGACATGGTCAGCGTGATTCTGGAAGAAGGCGCGAAATTCTGCGAGAACGTGCTGTCGCCACTCAATCGCAGCGGCGATGAAGAGGGCTGCCATTTCGATAATGGCGTGGTGACAACGCCCGCAGGTTTCAAGCAGGCATTCGCGCAATACGTGGAGGGCGGCTGGCATGGCCTGGCGGCAGATCCTGAGTACGGCGGCCAGGGCCTGCCGAGTTCGCTGGGGCTGGTGATCAGCGAGATGGTGGCCTCCAGCAATACCTCATGGGGCATGTACCCCGGCCTGACCCACGGCGCCATGTCGGCCATTCACGCCCATGGCACCGATGAACAGAAGCGGACTTACCTGAGCAAACTCACCGCCGGCCAGTGGACCGGCACCATGTGCCTGACCGAGGCTCACTGCGGTACCGATCTGGGCATCATCAAGACCCGTGCCGTGCCCCAGGCCGATGGTAGCTATGCGATTACCGGCAGCAAGATTTTCATCTCCGCCGGTGAGCACGACATGAGCGACAACATCGTGCACTTGGTGTTGGCCAAGCTGCCGGATGCACCGGCCGGGACCAAAGGCATTTCACTGTTTATCGTGCCCAAGTTCCTGCCCGATGCCGCGGGTGAGGCCGGGGAGCGCAATGGTGTGTCCTGCGGCTCCATCGAGCACAAGATGGGGATCAAGGCCTCGGCCACGTGCGTCATGAACTTCGACGGCGCCAGGGGCTTCCTGATTGGGGAGGCGAACAAGGGTCTCAATTGCATGTTCACCATGATGAACCATGCGCGCCTGGGCACCGGCATGCAGGGACTGTGTCTGGGCGAGACCAGTTTCCAGGGCGCGGTCAAATACGCCAACGACCGCTTGCAGATGCGTTCACTGACTGGCCCGAAAGCACCGCAGAAACCCGCCGACCCGATCATTGTCCATCCCGATGTGCGGCGGATGCTGCTGACCATGAAGGCTTTCAACGAAGGCAATCGCGCGCTGACTTATTTCACCGCGCAATTGCTGGACGTCGCACACCTGGGCAAGGATGAAACAGCGAGACAGGATGCCGAAGACCTGTTGGCGTTCCTGACGCCGATCTGCAAAGCCTTCATGACCGAAACCGGCCTGGAAGTGACCAATCACGGCATGCAAGTGTTTGGCGGCCATGGCTTCATCCGTGAGTGGGGTATGGAGCAACTGGTGCGCGACTGCCGCATCGCGCCCATCTATGAAGGTACCAACGGCATACAGGCACTGGATCTGCTCGGGCGCAAGGTCCTGGGCAGCCAGGGCAAGTTGCTGCGCGGCTTCACCAAAATCGTTCACACGTTCTGCATGGAGAACGCCGCGCATCCGCAGTTGGCTCGCTACGTCGCGCAGCTCGACGGGTTGAATCGGCAGTGGGGCGAGCTGACTACCCAGGTCGGCATGGCCGCGATGAAAAATCCCGATGAGGTCGGTGCGGCCTCGGTGGATTACCTGATGTACAGCGGTTACATCATTCTCGGTTACCTGTGGTTGCGCATGGCGCTGGTGGCGCAGGCACAGCTGGATGCGGGCAGTGGCGACGCTGATTTCTGCCGGGCCAAACTGGCGACCAGCGAGTTTTACTTCAAGCGCCTGTTGCCGCGAACCGCTGCTCATCGTGCGGCCATCGAGGCGGGGAGCGATTGTTTGATGCAGTTGCCGGCAGAATTGTTTTCACTCTGAGGGATAGCGAAAAGCTTCGCGGGCAAGTCGGATCGCCGCACCGCTCGCTCCTACAGTAAGCAACTTTCGCTGCATTACTGTAGGAGCGAGGCTTGCCCGCGAACCCGTTCGTCAGGTGTACCTCGATGACTAAAAATAACAAAACGGTCATGTGTCGACCCTATGTGTCGCAAAAGTTGTTGGGGTACACTCCGGTCCAACGAATACACCCTTCCTGTGAATCACCTGTTTAGATCTTGCGAGGTTTGCCATGGCTGACTACAAAGCGCCCCTGCGCGATATGCGCTTCGTACTCAATGAAGTGTTCGAAGTCACCAAACTCTGGGCCGAGCTACCGGCATTGGCCGATTCTGTCGATGCCGAAACGGTCGAAGCCATTCTCGAAGAAGCCGGCAAGGTCACCAGCAAAAGCATCGCCCCCCTGAGCCGTGCGGCCGACGAAGAAGGTTGTCACTGGGCCGAAGGTGTCGTCACCACGCCGGCCGGTTTCCCGCAGGCTTATCAGACCTACGCCGAAGGCGGCTGGGTTGGCGTCGGTGGCGATCCAGCGTACGGCGGCATGGGCATGCCCAAGGCGGTTTCGGCCCAGGTTGAAGAAATGGTCAACTCCGCCAGCCTGTCGTTCGGCCTGTACCCGATGCTGACCGCCGGCGCTTGCCTGTCGATCAACGCCCACGCCAGCGAAGAGCTCAAGGCCGCGTACCTGCCGAACATGTATGCCGGTGTCTGGGCCGGTTCCATGTGCCTGACCGAGCCACACGCGGGGACCGATCTGGGGATCATCCGCACCAAGGCCGAACCACAGGCCGATGGCACCTACAAAGTCAGCGGCACCAAGATCTTCATCACCGGTGGTGAGCACGACCTGACTGAAAACATCATTCACCTGGTGCTGGCCAAGCTGCCGGACGCTCCGGCAGGTCCGAAAGGCATCTCGCTGTTCCTGGTGCCCAAGTTCCTGGTCAATGCCGATGGCAGCCTGGGCGCGCGCAACCCGGCGACCTGCGGTTCGATCGAACACAAGATGGGTATCCAGGCTTCTGCGACCTGTGTGATGAACTTCGATGACGCCGTGGGTTACCTGGTGGGCGAACCGAACAAAGGCCTGGCGGCGATGTTCACCATGATGAACTACGAACGTTTGGGTGTCGGCATCCAGGGCCTGGCCAGTGGTGAGCGCTCCTACCAGAACGCCGTCGAATACGCTCGTGACCGCCTGCAAAGCCGTTCGCCGACCGGCGCGCAGAACAAGGACAAGGTGGCTGACCCGATCATTGTCCATCCCGATGTACGCCGCATGCTACTGACCATGAAGGCCTCGAACGAAGGCGGCCGTGCCTTCTCGACATACGTGGCCATGCAATTGGACACCGCCAAGTTCAGCGAAGACGCCGCAACCCGCAAACGCGCGGAAGACCTGGTGGCACTGCTGACCCCGGTGGCCAAGGCATTCCTGACCGATCTGGGGTTGGAAAGCACGATTCATGGCCAGCAGGTTTTCGGTGGGCACGGTTACATCCGTGAATGGGGCCAGGAGCAGCTGGTGCGCGACGTGCGCATCACCCAGATCTATGAAGGCACCAACGGCATTCAGGCGCTGGACCTGGTTGGACGCAAGATCGTCGGCAGCGGCGGTGCGTTCTACAATCTGTTCGCCGATGAGATTCGTCACTTCACCGCAACAGCCAGTGCAGAGCTGGCGGAGTTCACCAAGCCGTTGAACGACGCGGTGACCACCCTCGATGAACTGACGGCCTGGTTGCTGGACCGCGCCAAGGCCAACCCGAACGAAATCGGTGCCGCCTCGGTAGAGTATCTGCAGGCATTCGGCTACACCGCATATGCCTACATGTGGGCGTTGATGGCCAAAGCGGCATTTGGCAAGCAAGCGCAGGACGATTTCTACGCGAGCAAACTGGGCACCGCGCGTTTCTATTTCGCGCGCCTGTTGCCGCGGATCCATTCGCTGAGTGCGTCGGTGAAGGCCGGTAGCGAGTCGCTTTACCTGTTGGATGCAGCGCAGTTCTGAAGACGTAACGTCATGTAAGCATTCTCTTACATGACGTGTTGCTGTTCTCCCATAGGCGTAAATTGGATCCACAGTTAATCTACTTCACATGGACGTCGCGCAGGAAGCGCAAAGCAACAACACGGACACGTAGGATTCTGCCAGGACGGCGGAGTGAAATGGATGTCAGGGAAACAGTCTGCAAAGCCCCGCTTCGGCGGGGTTTTCTTATGCCTGCGAAAAAGTGTTTACAAACCGTCCAGTTCCGGTGAGCCGTTCAAGCGTTCATCCGGCCGGTTCATCACCTCCTCAAGCAACGTACGCAATAACGCCAGCGAAGCCTGTTGCCGTTGCACATCGCGACACACCAACCCGACTTTCAGCGGCACCCGCGGTTCGCTCAGGGGTTTCCAGAGAAGATCCTTGTCGTCGTGAGTCTTTTGTGAGCGCCCCGGCAGCACCGTCGCCAGGCGTGTATGGGGCAGGCTATCGAGTATCCCCGCCATGTTGTTCAGTTCGGCCTGTACCTGAGGTCGCCGTCCGAGACTGGCCAATTGCGCCTGCCAGATCTGCCGTATCTGAAACTCTTCACCGAGTAACAGCATGGGTAGCTCGGCAGCCTGACTCATCGACACTTTCTTGAATTCGCGCAGTGGATGCTCCGCCGGGATGACCAGGGTCAATTCATCTTCGTACAGCATCACGCCATGTAGTCCCGGTTGCCGGGGTGGCAAGTAGCTGATGCCGATATCCAGCGAGCCATTGAGCAGTCGACGCTCGATCTCCAGTCCCGTCAGTTCATAGATCTGCACCACCAGGTGCGGTTGGGCCTTACGCACTCGGTCGAGCATCTGTGGCACCAGGCTGCTATGGACGGTTTGCAGCACGCCAATGGCCAACGTACGCAGTGCCTGTCCCTTGAAATTGCCCAGTGCTTCACGCGCCCGTTGCAAACCATCGAGCAAGGGCAGGGCATGGTTGTACAGCGTATGGGCGGCCAATGTCGGCAAAAGGCGCTTGCTGCTGCGTTCGAACAGGCTCACATCGAGGCTTTGTTCCAGATGACGAATTTGCTGGGACAGCGCCGGTTGCGAGATGGACAGTCGCTCGGCAGCGCGGCCCACATGGCCTTCTTCGTAGACCGCGACGAAATAACGCAGTTGCTTGAAATCCATAAGGCTTACTTATCGATAATGCTCGGAAATCGAAATGGCTCAACGCCTTGTCTGGCCCTAGTCTAACCGCATTCACAAGGCTTACAGGGCCACAGAGTGCAATGAATACCGTTTTCCCCGAAACCGTTTGCATAGGTAACGCAAAAAACCGCAAGCAAGGGTTGAACCCATGAATCTCTTCAGCCTGCGCCGTCATTCAACCAGTCTCGATGACTTGGTGGCGGATGCTTCCTACTCCAGCACAAATGACAACGTTTCCAGCGAGTGTCTGATGCCCAGCGTCGAGCGCCCGCAACAGGTTTTTGTCCGTGGCCAAGGCTCATGGTTGTGGGACAACGTAGATCGCGCTTACCTGGATTTCTCGCAGGGCAACGGGGCCAACAGCCTCGGCCACAGCCCCAAGGCGCTGGTCAGTGCAATCGCGATGCAGGCCCAATCGCTGATCAATCCCGGCTTTAATCTGCATAACCGCGGCATGCTCAATCTGGCTGAGCGCTTGTGTACCAGCACCGGCAGCGACCAGGCGTATTTGCTCAACACCGGCAGCGAAGCCTGCGAAGCGGCGATCAAGCTGGCACGCAAATGGGGTCAGCAATATCGCGGCGGCGCCTCGCGGATCATCGTGGCCAACAACGCGAGCCATGGTCGTAGTCTGGGAACGATTTCGGCGTCGGACAGTTCGGCACTGATCAACCGGTTCGAACCACAATTGCCGGGCTTCAGCCATGTGCCGTTCAACGACCTTCCGGCACTGCACGCGGCCGTGGATGAACGCACGGTGGCGATCATGCTCGAGCCCATCCAGAGCGAAGCCGGCGTGATTCCCGCCACAGCCCATTACCTCAAAGGTGTCGAACGTCTGTGCCGGGAACTGGGCATCCTGCTGATCCTCGACGAAGTGCAGACCGGTATCGGTCGTTGCGGCTCGTTGCTGGCGGAACAGTCCTACGGCGTACGGGCCGATATCGTTGTACTTGGCAAAGGGCTCGGTGGTGGCGTGCCCCTGGCGGCGCTGCTGGCACGGGGCAAGGCTTGCTGTTTCGACAAGGGCGAAATGAGCGGCACCCATCATGGCAATGCGCTGATGACGGCGGCGGGGCTGACTGTTCTTGACAGCGTACAGGACAGCAGATTTCTCGAGCATGCGGCCCAAAGCGCCGAGCACCTGCGTGAAGGCCTGCTGCGTTTGTCTCATCGGTATGGTCATGGCCAATTGCGTGGGCAAGGACTGCTCTGGGGGCTGACGCTGTCGGACGACTGCGCTGATGCCGTGGCCAAGGCAGCCTTGCACGAAGGCCTGCTGCTCAATGCGCCGCAACCCGACTGCCTGCGCTTTACCCCGGCACTGACCGTCAGCAAGGCCAACATCGACGAGATGCTGCTGCGTCTGGCCCGTGCCTTCTCTCGCGTGCGCACCGCGCAATTGCAGTGCCGCAAAGGGATTGCCGTCTGATCGCACCCTCCCTGCCCGCATTCCCGAACCGTCTCGCGGTATAACGCACGCCCTGCGCCTGATTCTTTTGGCGTGGGGCGTTTTTTTGCAGCCTGGGATTGGCTTTTGGCAATTTCGGCTTGATCGGGATTCTGGCCTGAGAAATCGGACTGAACCCTGACGATCAGCACGGGTCGATTGCTGGTAGGGCTCGCATGAGCCGACTTGAAGCAGGAGCTGACCCCATGGATTTCATTCGCATCATCATCGCCATTCTGTTGCCGCCGTTGGGGGTGTTTCTACAGGTGGGGTTTGGCGGGGCATTCTGGCTGAATATTCTGTTGACGCTGTGCGGTTACATTCCGGGGATCGTCCATGCGGTATACATCATCGCCAAGCGCTGAGTTTTGTGGCGTTGGACAGATAGCTATCGCGAGCAGGCTCGCTCCCACAGGGATCACCCGGTACTTGTGGGAGCGAGCCTGCTCGCGATCGAGTCGCCGGTGAACTTCAGCCCGTCTGCTCCATCACCCGCCGATAAAACAAATACTCCTGTTCCAGCGCATGGGCCTGATTGCCGGCCTTGCGAAAACCGTGGCGTTCGTCCGCGTAGTAATGCGCTTCGACCGCAATGCCGTTGTTCTGCAAGGCCTCGACCATGTCGCGGGTTTGCTGCGGTACGACCACGGCGTCCAGTTCCCCTTGAAAGAAGATCATCGGCACGCGAATGTTGGCTGCATGCCGTAACGGCGTACGTGCGGCATAGCGTTCGGCGTCCTGCACGGGATCGCCGATCAGCCAGTCCAGGTAGTCGCCCTCGAACTTGTGGGTGGCCCGGCCCAGCGCGACGGGGTCGCTGACGCCATACAGGCTGGCACCGGCACGGAAGACATTGTGAAAGGCCAGTGCGCACAGGGAGGTGTAGCCACCGGCACTGCCGCCACGGATGAAGGCGTTATCGCCGTCGATCAAGCCGCGCTCGGCCAGATGGCGGACCACCGCGCACGCGTCTTCGACATCGACGTCACCCCAACTCAAATGCAACGCCTGACGATAGGTGCGGCCATAACCGCTGCTGCCTCGATAGTTGAGGTCGGCCACGGCAAAACCCCGCTGCGTCCAATACTGGATGCGCGGGTCGAGCATCGGGTAGCACGCCGAAGTCGGGCCGCCGTGGATGAACACCACCAGCGGTGGCTTCGTGGCGTTGGTCATCGCCGGGTAGAAGAAACCATGGGCCTGGCCTGAACCACTTGAGTAGCACAGGGTTTGCGGGCGGCTGATCTGCTCGGCGGGCAACGGCGCGATACCACCGGCCAGCACCTTGACCTGTCGGGTTTTGCGGTCGATGGCGATCACGGCCGATGAGCTGACCGGTGATGCCGCGATGCAGTAGATGAATCGATCATCCAGGGCAAGGTGACGGAAGCGGCTGTAGTTGCCGGTGAAGTCTTCGACGGTGGCACCGCAAAGCCCCAGGCGACCGAATCCGCTTTCGGTCCAGCTCGCCAGATAGCGATCCTCGCCCAGTGGCAACCAGGTACAGCCGCCGAGCTGCCACGGCGCAGGACCATGGTCGGCAGCCGTCGCCGGCAGGGGCAGCAAACCGTTTGCCGATTCCGCCCATGGCTGCCAGAAGCCGTCGCGGTCCGTCAGGCAAAAAAGGCGGCCACTGCTGTCGAATCGCGGTTGTTGCAGGGACTCTTGAGCCTCGTCGCCGGCCACGCAACGGGCGGGGCCAAAACCACCGTCGTTCTGGCGTTCGGCAACCATCAAGTGGGTCGCGGTCCATGGCTGGTCCGGTCGATGCCACTCGATCCAGGCCAGGCGTTGCGCGTCTGGGCTGAGCGTCGGAGCGGCGTAGAAGTCGGCGCCTTCGGCCAGCAAATGGCGCGTTCCGTCAGTCAGGTCGATCGCCACCAGACGATGCCGGTCGCGGTTCTCTTCCACGGCCAGCACCTGCCCGTTGGCGAACTGCAAATCACCATAGCGGCACACGCCATGTGTCAGCACTTGGGGTACTTCGCCTTGCAATGACTGACGGTACAACTGCTGGTCGGCTTCGTTGACGAAAACCACGCCATCGTCTGTCAGGCAAAACGCGCCACCGCCATATTCGTACACCCGGCTGCGCACGCTGAAGCCCGGCGGTGTCAGGCATTTGGCTGCACCCTCGCGCCAATGCCAGATGCGGCAAGCGGCATCCTCCGGTCGGTACTCGTTCCAGAACAGGCCCTGTGGGCCGACCTGCAGCTCGGCAAAGTCTATTCCGGCCGCGACGGCTTTGGCGGCGCTGAAAGGTTCAGCTCTTGGCGATGAGGCGTGAATTTCGTTCATTGCGAAAGGCCAGTTGTTCGATGGTCTGGGTCGCGTGTTCGGCTTCTTCGCGAGCCTTGAGGATCACGCCGTGATGGTGCGATTTGCTGCACACCGGGTCGGCATTGCTCGCATCGCCGGTGAGCATGAACGCCTGGCAGCGGCAGCCGCCGAAATCCTTTTCCTTTTCGTCGCAGGAACGGCAAGGCTCGGGCATCCACTCATAGCCGCGAAAGCGGTTGAAGCCGAACGAGTCGTACCAAATGTGCTGCATGCTGTGGTCGCGCACATTGGGAAACTGCACCGGCATTTGTCGGGCGCCGTGGCAAGGCAACGCGGTTCCGTCCGGGGTGACTGTCAGAAAAATACTGCCCCAACCGTTCATGCAGGCTTTGGGTCTTTCTTCATAGTAGTCGGGCGTAACGAAAATCAGCTTGCAGGGATGCCCTTGGGCTTCGAGTCTGGCGCGGTATTCATTGGTGATGCGTTCGGCGCGCACCAGTTGTTCTCTGGTCGGTAAAAGGCCAACACGGTTGAGCTGTGCCCAGCCATAGAACTGGCAAGTGGCGAGTTCGACAAAGTCCGCCTCCAGCGCGATGCACAACTCGATGATGCGGTCGATCTGGTCGATGTTGTGTCGATGGGTGACGAAGTTCAGCACCATCGGATAGCCATGGGCTTTCACCGCGCGGGCCATCTCGAGTTTTTGCGCGAAGGCCTTTTTCGAACCGGCCAGCAGGTTGTTCACCTGTTCGTCGCTGGCCTGGAAACTGATCTGGATATGGTCCAGCCCGGCCTTCTTGAAATCGCTGATTTTCTGCTCGGTCAGGCCGATGCCGGAGGTGATCAGGTTGGTGTAGAAGCCCAACTGGCGGGCCTCGGCAATCAGCTCGGCGAGATCCTGGCGAACCAGGGGTTCACCGCCGGAAAAGCCCAATTGCGCCGCGCCCATTTCCCGCGCTTCGCGAAATACCTTGATCCACTGCTCGGTGCTCAGCTCCTTGCCTTGTTCGGCGAAATCCAGCGGGTTGGAGCAGTAGGGGCATTGCAGCGGGCAGCGATAGGTCAGCTCGGCCAGCAGCCATAGCGGCAGGCCGATTTCCGGTTTGGGCGGTAACTTGACTGAGGCGTGATCAGGCAAGTTCGATCCAGTGCTCTGCACGGGCAACCTCCATGAATTGCTCGATATCGTCCCCCAGCTCCGGTACGTCGGGGAACTGCTTGTCGAGCTCGGCAATGATCGCCGCGACATCGCGTTGACCATCGATCAGGCCGCCGATCAAGGCGGCGCTTTCATTGAGTTTAATCATGCCCTCGGGGTAGAGCAGTACGTGGCCTTTCTGTGCCGGTTCGTACTGGAAGCGGTAGCCTCGGCGCCATGTCGGGGTCTTGCTGCGGTCGAAGCTCATAACGCGATTCCTTTATGCCAGACCCGTTGTCCGGTCACGCTGTGATAGGGCGGGCGATTGAGTTCATAGGCCATGCTCATGGCATCGAGCATGCTCCACAGAATGTCCAGTTTGAACTGGAGAATTTCCAGCATGCGCTCCTGGCCTTCCCTTGTCGTGTAGTGCTGCAAGGTGATCGCCAGGCCGTGCTCGACATCGCGGCGAGCCTGGCCCAGGCGTGTGCGGAAATACTCGTAGCCGGCCGGGTCGATCCAGGGGTAATGCTGCGGCCAGCTGTCCAGGCGCGACTGGTGAATCTGCGGCGCGAACAGTTCGGTCAGCGAACTGCTGGCGGCTTCCTGCCAACTGGCGCGGCGGGCGAAGTTGACGTAGGCGTCCACGGCGAAACGCACGCCAGGCAGTACCAGTTCCTGAGAGCGCAGCTGGTCAGGATCAAGACCCACCGCCTGCCCCAAGCGCAGCCAGGCTTCAATGCCACCGTCCTCGCCGGGTGCGCCGTCGTGGTCCAAAAGACGCTGAATCCACTCGCGACGGATCTCGCGATCCGGGCAATTGGCAAGGATCGCGGCGTCCTTGAGCGGGATGTTCACCTGATAGTAAAAACGGTTGGCGACCCAGCCCTGGATCTGCTCGCGGGTCGCCCGGCCTTCATACATCGCCACGTGATACGGGTGATGGATGTGGTAATAGGCGCCCTTGGCGCGCAGGGCGGCTTCGAATTCGGCGGGGGACATCGGGGTGTCGGTCATTGCGGTTCTCCGGTGTACAACCATTGAAGTCTTTGGTGTCTGCACTGGCCTCATCGCCTGTAGGAGCGAGGCTTGCCCGCGAAGAACGATTACGCGGTGAAACAGATGCACCGCAGCGCCTGGTTCGCCGGCAAGCCTGGCTCCTACGGCCGATGGGGCCCTCGGCTACAGCACAATACTCATGCCGTCATACGCCACTTCAACCTGACGCCGATCCAGTTCCGCGCGCTCGGGCGAGTCCTCATCGAGAATCGGGTTGGTGTTGTTGATGTGGATGAGTACCTTGCGCTGCGCAGGCAGTTGCTCCAGCACTTCGAGCATTCCGCCGGGGCCGTTCTGTGCCAGGTGGCCCATCTCTCGGCCGGTGCGGGTGCCGACGCCACGGCGTTGCATTTCATCGTCATCCCACAGCGTGCCATCCACCAGCAGGCAATCTGCGCTGGCCATGAGTTCCAGCAACGGCGCATCGACCTTGCCCAGGCCCGGTGCGTAAAACAATTTACCGCCGGTGCCGAGGTCTTCGACGATCAGGCCGATGTTGTCGCCCGGATGCGGGTCGAAGCGGTGTGGCGAGTAGGGCGGTGCGGCGCTGCGCAAAGGCAGCGGGGTGAAACGCAGGTTGGGGCAGGCCGGGATACTGAAGCTCTGGTCGAGTTCGATACGGTTCCAGGTCAGGCCGCCGTTCCAGTGGGTCAGCATGTTGAACAGCGGGAAACCGGTGCTCAGGTCTTCGTGGACCATGTCGGTGCACCAGACCTGATGCGGGCAGCCTTCGCGCAGGCTGAGCAGACCGGTGGTGTGGTCGATCTGGCTGTCCATCAGGAGGATCGCGCCGATCCCGGTATCGCGCAGGGCACGAGCCGGTTGCATCGGGGCGAAGCTTTGCAGCTGGGCGCGGATGTCCGGGGAGGTGTTGCACAGCACCCAGTTCACGCCGTCATCGGAAATGGCGATGGACGACTGGGTTCGCGCCTGGGCCCGCAGGCTGCCATCGCGAAAACCTGCGCAGTTGGCGCAGTTGCAGTTCCACTGGGGAAAACCGCCGCCGGCGGCGGAACCCAGAATCTGGACAAACATGGAGGCTCCATCATTTCAACGCTGAAAAAAAACGCCTCGGGATCACCGAGGCGTTGTGCTGCCTATCTGCCAGGGCAGTGATCAGCGGCTGGCGAAGTACATGGTGACTTCAAAGCCGATACGCAGGTCGGTGTAAGCAGGTTTGGACCAGGCCATGGGAGCGCTCCTTAAGGTGATGGGACGGTTGTGCCTATACATATAGTCCACCTCCAGCGGGAGATGTTCAGATAGTTAGGGAGCTATGTTACTTAAAATTTCAAAGGAGTTGGCTGAAAATGTTCGAGAAAGTTAATTACGACTTTGGTAATGATCATTTTGTCGCTTGCCAAGGTGCGCCGGGACTGGGCGCATTGGCCAGGCAGCGCCAGCCGCCATCGGCCCGGCTCACGCGTTGGGCGGCAGCAATCAGTGCGGCTCGATCAATCTGGACAATCGCCAGGGGCAACTGCGTCAGGTAATCCGACGAGCGGCCGACCAATTTGCCCTGCCAGAGCAGTTCGGCAGCCTGGTCGTCCGGCAAGGTTGCAGGGGCGAACTGATCGGCCAGGGCCTGGCGCGTAGCCATGAACTCGTTGTCATCGATGTTGCCGATCAGGGCTGGCAATGCGTCGAGGAACCGTTCGATATGTTGCAACAGATCCGACGGCGCGACGTCGGGCGATTGCACGCCGAAGAGCAAACCGGTTTGCCCATGCATCTGGCGCAGGCTGCTGAACACCGCATAACCGAGCTGTAATTGCACCCTCAGTTGCTGGTAGTAAGGCGTCTGACAGACGTGTGCCAACAGGCGCCACGCCGCTTCGTCGGCGATTTCTGCGGTGGCGGTCGGACAGAACAGCAGCAGTGCGTGATCACCGGTCCCGGTATCGATCCGGTTCCACAGGCGTTGCGCCGCAAGGGCGGGCGATGGCGTCAGTTGATTGTCCGGCGTACCGGGTATGCGGCTCAACGCGAGGCCCATTGCGGCCTGGGTCTGAGTGGAAAGACCGATCGCCAGGCCATCCCAACGAGCACCTGACCAGAGCTGCCGTACGTCCATCGACGCCTCGACAGGCTCAAGGCCGCTCTCGGGCAAGGCCTTGAGCAATTGACGAATCGGTATCAGCCCAGCGGTTGTCGATTCATCCTGCAGGAAAACATCACCGGCATTTGTCAGCGTCTTGAGCACATGTTCCAGGACCACGGGCATGGGCTCCTGCAGCCCGGTCATTTTCAGCAGCCATTCATTGCCGGAGGCGCTGAATGTAACGTCCACGCCGGCCTGCCGCGCGTCCTCGCGCAACGGTTGCAGGTGGTTATTCAGGCTCGATTGCAGGCGGCTGGCTGGCGCCGATTGCAGGCGCCAGCGCACATACACCGCGCCTTGTGTGCCGTTATCCGGCAATGCCTGGCTGAACTGCATGGGCGAACGTTCACGACGACTGCGCGAACGATCCTGGGCAAAGGTGCGCAAACCGCGGTGTGCGCTGGTCTGGCCGCGAATCAGTCCGGCGTTTTGCGCGGGCGCTTGGGCCGGTAAAAACGGATTGGCGGCTGGCAGTTGCCATTGCCCGGTGAAGTTATCCACAGCGCCGATTTGTTGCAGGATTTCCTTCAGCGCGGTGACGCCACGTTCGGTTAATCCGCCTTCGCGTTGCTCACTGTCCTGTCGGGCCAACTGCATGGCGCTGCTGATTTGCTGCTGGCGCTGGAGCAGGGCGGTGTATTCGTCGCGCAACCGGCTCCAGTCCTGGCGAGCAAAGAACGCCAGCCAGTCCATCAGTTGTCCGCGTACCGCGTCGGGTGATCCCGTCGTTCTCGAAGTGAACTCGATATGCAGCAAGGCTTGACCGGCGAACTGATACAGCGCAGCCGCTTTCAATTGATCGGCCCAGCCACGGCGACTCAGCTCCGCCTGCAGACCGGCGGGTTTTGTCGAGTTCAGCCAATGGCAGAGGAATGCCAACGCTTCAGATGACGACTCAGGCAGTCCTTCGAGGGCGAACAGCAGGTCCAGTCGATTTTCGCTGACCTGTTGATAACTTTTCTCCGGCGCATTCATTAACGCGACTGGCGCTTTTTGCAGGGCTGACGCGCCGCCAGCAAGGGCGTCGGCGAAGGCCTGGGCCATAGCCTTCAGCGCTTCGAGCGGTTGCGGCCCAGCCAGGCTCAGGGTCATCTGCCCAGCCTGGTAGTAACGTTCATGATATGCCAGCAACGCCTGCTGAAATGCCGGGTCCGGCACCGGCAGGCTGTCACGATTGCCGGCATGAAAGCCGCGCAGTGGATGAGCTTCACAAAGGCCTTCGTACAACGCCAACTGCCGTTGGGCTGCCGCATCCTGCGACCAGGCGACAAATTCCGCCTGCAACACCTCTCGTTCCCGCTGCTGATCGTCCAGGTTCATACGCGGATGAGCGAGCATGTCTGACAGACGCTCCAACCCACCGCCAAAAGCCTGGGGCGGCAACTCGAAAAAATAGTCGGTGGTGCGCTCGCTGGTTCGCGCGTTCACCTGTCCACCGTGACGCTGGACGTAAGCCATCAGCCCCTGGTCCGCAGGAAAACGCTCGGTCCCCAGAAACAACAGATGCTCAAGAAAGTGCGCCAGCCCAGGCCAGGCCAGCGGTGCGTCATGGCTGCCGGCAGCGACCCGCAACGCCGCCGCGCATCGCTTGAGTTCGGGCGCATGGCGCAGCGTCACTCGCAGGCCGTTGGCCAGGGTTTCGGTGTGAGGGCGAGGGGTATTGAGCGCAGACATGGGCACTTCCAGAACAGGGAAGTGCCCATGCTAGCGGATTAGCGTTTGTTCAGCGCGCCGTAAAGCTCTGGGCGGCGGTCAAGCAGATAACGGTTGGCGGCGCGCGAATCGACCATCAACTGACGATCCAGCTCACCGACGATCAGCGCTTCATCGAGACCTGCCTGGGCAATGCGACTGCCGTCCGGTGCGGCGATGCTGCTCTGGCCGCAATAGTGGATGTCGCCCTCATGCCCACAGTAGTTGGCGTAGGCTACGTAGCATTGGTTCTCGAAGGCACGGGCACGGACCGTGACATCGGCGACGAAATCGAAGGGAATCATGTTCGCCGTTGGCGCCAGAATCAGCTCGGCGCCTTGCACTGCCAGTCGACGGGCATTTTCCGGAAACTCCAGGTCGTAGCAAATCAGGAAGCCCAGTTTCCAGCCATTGAGCACGACGACCGGGAAATCATCGCTGCCGGGGCTGAACATCGAACGGTCGAGGTCGCCGTACAGGTGTGTCTTGCGGTAATTGCAGACCCGCTCGCCTTTGGCGTCGATCAACTGCACGGCGTTGTAGATAGCCCCGTCCGCCGTACGCTCGGGATAGCCATACGCGATGGCGATCCCGGCAGACCTGGCGATGCGCGCCACCTGTTGTGCCGATTCACCGTTGTGCACCTCTGCCAGCACACTGACGGCATCGACGCCGATGTTGTAACCGGTCAGGAACATTTCCGGCAGCACCAGCAGGTCGGCGCCCTTGGCTTCTTGCGCCAACTGCTGCAGGCGTTGCAGGTTGCCGGCGACATCCAGCGGCAGCGGAGGACATTGGTAAAGGGCTACGCGCATTTCGGATTCCTCTTACTCGGGCAGGGCGATCGGTCCGATCTCATTGAACACATCACCTGGACCCGGATTCTCGGCGTGAGTTGCACCGCCGAAGTGTTTCATGATGCCCCACACCGCATTGAGCGAAGTCTGCACCGCGCCTTCGACCCAGGCCGGCGTCCACGAAACGTCGTCACCGGCGATGAAAAGCGGTGATCGCCATCCACCACAGCGACGAGATCCTCGCCGGCATGGATGAGTGGAACACCCGTCAGCATGGCGGCTCGGGCCTGACCCAACGCGTT
>NZ_JBNNVQ010000093.1:0-23829 GCF_050280625.1 Pseudomonas sp. NPDC089569 | reverse complement strand
TCCAGCAGCAAGGTATGGAAGCTGGTTTCTTCCTTGGGCTCTTCCGGTTCGGCACTGGCGTCCGCCAACTCTTGAAGGCCCGGCGGCACCGGGGCATCGTCGAATTCCAGTACCGGGTCCGGCTCCAGCTCGCGAAGTTGCGCCAGCGGCGGCAAGTCATCGAGATTTTTCAGGTTGAAGTGGTCGAGGAAAGCCTTGGTGGTGGCAAACATCGCCGGTTTTCCCGGCACGTCGCGATAACCGACGATGCGAATCCACTCGCGCTCCATCAGCGTCTTGACGATCTGACTGTTGACCGCCACCCCCCGCACGTCCTCGATCTCACCCCGAGTGATCGGTTGGCGATAAGCGATCAGGGCGATGGTTTCGAGCATGGCTCGGGAATAACGTTGCGGACGCTCTTCCCACAAGCGACCGACCCACGGTGAGAATTTTTCGCGTATTTGCAAGCGGTAGCCGGAGGCGACTTCCTTCAATTCGAATGCACGCCCCTCGCAGGACTTGCCCAGAATGGTCAGGGCCTTCTTGAAAACCGCCGGCTCCGGACGTTCGCCTTCTTCGAACAATTCGAACAGACGCTCCAGGGATTGCGGTTTTCCGGAGGCCAACAGAAAGGCTTCGAGCAGGGGCGCCAGCTCGCGGGGTTCACTCAGGTTCATGATTGGACTCGTTATTCGGCTCGGGCTCGCACGTGGATCGCTGCGAACGGCTCATTCTGCACCAGCTCGACCAAAGATTCCTTGACCAGCTCGAGAATTGCCATGAAGGTCACGACCACGCCCAAACGCCCTTCCTCTGCGGTGAACAGCTCGACAAACGGCACAAAACCACCGCCCTTGAGCCGTTCGAGCACATCACTCATGCGCTCGCGAGTGGACAGCGCCTCGCGGCTGACCTGGTGACTTTCGAACAGGTCGCCCCGGCGCAGCACTTCGGCCATGGACAACAAGAGCTCCGACAAGCGCACATCCGGCAGCAACTTGCGCGCCTGGGCCTGCGGTGCATCGAGTTTGGGGACCACCACATCGCGCCCGACCCGGCTCAGGCCATCGATGCCTTCGGCTGCCGCCTTGAAGCGTTCGTACTCCTGCAAGCGACGAATCAGTTCGGCACGCGGGTCTTCCTCTTCATCCTCGACGGTTTCGGCGCGAGGCAGCAGCATCCTGGACTTGATTTCAGCCAGCATCGCGGCCATCACCAGGTATTCGGCGGCCAGTTCCAGGCGCACCGACTGCATCAGTTCGACATAGCCCATGTACTGGCGGGTGATTTCAGCCACCGGAATGTCGAGGATGTCGATGTTCTGCTTGCGGATCAGGTACAGCAGCAGGTCAAGCGGGCCTTCGAAAGCTTCGAGGAAGACTTCCAGCGCATCCGGCGGGATGTACAGGTCCAGCGGCATTTCCATGACCGCCTGGCCATAGACCACGGCGAAGGGCAGCTCCTGCTGGGCTCCGGCCTGACTGTCAACGGGTTCCACTGCGGACATCTATGCCTCGGCCATGAATGGCGAAGGGTCGCCGCAACCGACGCGGATCACTTCCGGCTCGCCATCGGCGAGGTTGATCACCGTGGACGCCTTGATCCCGCCAAAACCGCCGTCGATGATCAACTCGACCTGGTGTTCAAGTATCTGGCGCATCTCATAGGGATCGGTCATCGGGTCGGTTTCACCGGGAAGGATCAGGCTCACGCTCATCAACGGTTCGCCCAGTTCGGCAAGCAGCGCCAAGGCGATGGGATGGCTCGGCACCCGCAGGCCAATGGTGCGTTTTTTGGGGTGCAACAACAGTCGCGGGACTTCCCGGGTAGCGTTGAGAATAAAGGTATAGGGTCCCGGCAAGTGGGCCTTGAGCAGGCGAAACAGGCCCGTATCGATCTTGGCGAACAGCCCCAATTGCGACAGATCGCTGCAAATCAGCGCAAAATTGTGCTTCTCATCCAGCCCACGCAAGCGGCGAACGCGTTCCACGGCGCTCCTGTCACCGATCTGGCAACCAATTGCGTAGGAGGAGTCCGTGGGATAAACAACCACCCCGCCGTTGCGAATGATCTCGACAGCCTGCTTGATCAGGCGCGCCTGCGGATTTTCCGGATGAATCTGGAAAAATTGACTCACATTCTCTACCTGTTCAGACGACGGCAATAGTTGGGTCATGTTTGAACCGACACCACAGTGGCGGCAGATCTTCCGGGAGCGGGCGGTATTCACCGATCTCGGACCAGCCTCCAGGGCCATGAAAATCACTGCCGGCGCTCACCAGCAGACCGAACTCGCGAGCCAGGATGGCCAGGCTGCCCACTTGATCGGCAGGCTGATAGCCATTGACCACCTCCAACGCTTGTCCTCCCGCTTGAATATAGTCGGCAATCAGGCGGCGACGCTTGCTGCGGGTAAATTCATAGTGCCAGGGGTGGGCCAGGCTGACCCACGCATTGGCCGCGCGCAGGGTTTCGACCGTTTCCTCCAGGGTCGGCCAGTGTTGCTTGACATCCCCCAGCTTGCCGGCGCCCAGCCATTTGCGGAAGGCTTCGGCACGATCCTTGACGAAACCTTCGCGCACCATCCAGTCGGCGAAGTGCGGCCGGGCCGGCGCGTTGCCGCTGTCACCAAGCTCCCGCTGGATTTCCCGGGCGCCTTCCAGTGCGCCGGGCATGCCCTTGAGCGCCAGTTTGCGGCTGATCTCCTCCGAGCGCAGCCAGCGACCATCGCGCAATTTGGCAATCGCCTCGACCAACGGCGCAGCATTGACGTCGAATCCATAACCGAGCACATGAATGGTCGCCCCGCCCCAGGTACAGGACAGTTCGACACCATTGATCAGTTGCATGCCCAGCGCCCTGGCCGCCTCGCGTGCCTCTTCCAGGCCCTCCAGGGTATCGTGATCGGTCAAGGCCAGGACCCGCACGCCGTTCTCGAACGCACGCGCCACCAGAGCCGCAGGCGCCAGGGCGCCGTCGGAGGCCGTGCTATGGCAGTGCAAATCAACATTCACAGGGCTTTGTAACCTCAAATCAGCTGGCGCTATCGCGCGCCCATATGTTTGTTATTATGCCGCCACATCCTGCTTCTGGCTGCCACTGTGAAACAATTCATCGATTTCATCCCGCTCCTGCTGTTTTTCATTGTCTTCAAGATCGATCCACGGACTGTCGATATCGCCGGCCATGAGGTCACTGTAGGCGGCATTTACAGCGCTACAGCGATGCTGATCATCAGCTCGCTGGTGGTCTACGGCACACTGTTCATCAAGCAGCGCAAGCTGGAGAAGAGCCAATGGCTGACGCTCATCGCCTGCCTGGTCTTCGGCAGCCTGACCCTGGCCTTCCACAGCGAGACCTTCCTGAAATGGAAAGCCCCGGTGGTCAACTGGCTGTTCGCCCTGGGCTTCATCGGCAGTCATTTCATCGGTGACCGCCTGCTGATCAAACGCATCATGGGGCACGCGCTGACGCTGCCGGAGCCGGTCTGGATGCGCCTGAACATTGCGTGGATCGCCTTCTTCCTGTTCTGCGGGCCGCCAACCTGTTCGTCGCGTTCACCTTCCAGAGCTACTGGGTCGACTTCAAGGTCTTCGGCAGCCTGGGCATGACGCTGCTGTTCCTGGTCGGCCAGGGCATCTACCTGTCCCGCCACCTGCATGACGCCGATACCACATCGCCTAAAACCGAGGACTGACATGCTTTACGCAATCATTGCCACAGACGTCGCCAACTCCCTGGAAGCCCGCCTGGCCGCACGGCCTGCGCACCTTGAGCGCCTGCAAGTGCTCAAGGGTGAAGGTCGTATCGTACTGGCCGGCCCGCACCCGGCGATTGACAGCAATGATCCCGGTGCCGCGGGATTCACGGGCAGCCTGATCGTTGCCGAATTCGACTCCCTGAGCGCCGCCCAGGCCTGGGCCGATGCCGATCCGTACATCGCTGCCGGTGTCTACGCCAACGTGTCGGTCAAACCGTTCAAGCAAGTCCTGCCGTAACTTTCTGCAAAAATCCCCCCGCGCGGTGAACCTTCCCGGTTCATCGCGCTCTCAATCGCTCATTGTTCTCGTTTGGCGGCCGATAACCTGCCCAATCATTCGATTGGAATCAGGAGTCGCGATGCGCAAAGGTCCGTTGTGTCTGATGTTGATGACGTTGTCGATCGTGGCCCCCGCCCACGGGGAAGAGAGCGTCGATGGCAGCCATTCGACGCCGTTATCCTTGAGCGCCGGCAGCCAGATCACCGAGTTGCAGCAACGCTTGAAGGAAAGCGAACAGCAACGCGAAGAACTGAGCAAACAATTGCAAAATGCCGACGGTGAACGCGAGAGCCCGCTGCTGGCCCGGTTGCGCCAGGAGAACCAGCGCCTGAAGCTGCAACTCAAGGAAGCCCAGGCGGGCAGCTCGATACCGCGCCTGTTGACCGATCAACAACAGTGGTTCGTCATCGGCGCCGCAGTTGCACTGGTGGCCCTGCTCTGCGGTATCTTCGCCAGTGGAGCAAGTCGAAAACGTCGACAATGGCTAAATTGAGTGAGTCATGAGCGAGCTGTTACTAATTGATGATGACCAGGAGCTGTGTGAGCTCCTGAGCAGTTGGCTGAGCCAGGAAGGGTTTCAGGTGCGTGCCTGTCACGATGGTCAGAGCGCCCGTCGCGCACTGGCTGAAACCACCCCGGCGGCCGTGGTACTGGACGTCATGCTGCCCGACGGCAGTGGTCTGGAACTGCTCAAACAATTGCGCGGCGAACACCCGGATTTGCCGGTGCTGATGTTATCGGCCCGGGGCGAACCGCTGGACCGCATCCTCGGCCTGGAACTGGGTGCCGATGATTACCTGGCCAAACCCTGCGACCCACGGGAGCTGACCGCCCGCTTGCGTGCCGTGTTGCGCCGCAGCCATCCGACGGCGGCGTCCAGCCAGATGGAACTGGGCGACCTGTGTTTCAGCCCGGTGCGTGGCGTGGTGAGCATCGATGAACAGGAAATCTCGCTGACTGTCTCCGAAAGCCGCCTGCTGGAAGCCCTGCTCAAGCAACCCGGCGAGCCACTGGACAAACAGGAACTGGCGCAGATCGCCCTGGGCCGCAAGTTGACCCTGTATGACCGCAGCCTGGACATGCACGTGAGCAACCTGCGCAAGAAAATCGGTCCGCATCCCGATGGCCGCCCGCGTATCGTGGCCCTGCGCAGCCGTGGCTACTACTACAGCCTCTGACCGTAGGAGCCAGGCTTGCCGGCGAAGGCATCCGTGAGATCGCCATCGCCGGCAAGCCGTGCTCCTACGGACACGGTTGATTTGTCAGGAGCGCTGAAATCCGTCTTTACCCAAGCTTTACGCTCCACTGACCGCCGCTGACCTTGATCTCCGTAATCTGCACACATCCGGAACGTACCGGGAATGAGACAAGGAGATTCACCATGCGCAAGACTCTTATCGCTTTGATGTTCGCCGCCGCCCTGCCGACCGTTGCCATGGCCATGCCTGAAGGCTCCGGCACCATGGATGGGCCGATGGATGGCGCGCGCCACGGCGGTCAGATGCACGGCATGCACGGCAAAGGCCCGTACAGCCAACTGGATCTGAGCCACGAACAACGCGAGCAGATCCGCAAAATCATGGGCGAGCAGATGCATGAGCGTCGGCAACTGGTCGACAAGTACCTGGAGAAACTCTCGCCAGCCGACCAGAAAGCCATGAAAGACGAAATGGCCGCCGGCCACAAAAAAGCCGAAGCCGACGTACGTGCACTGCTGAAACCGGATCAACAGAAGAAATTCGACGAGATCCAGAAGAAACAGGCCGAGCGTCGCGCCGAGTGGGCCGAATTCAAGGCCTGGAAAGCGCAACAACCGCAAAAAGCGCAATAATGCGCTAAACCGGACCCAACGGTTGTACACCGTTGGGTCTATTGTTTTCCGATCCCCTGTAGGAGCGAGCAAGCTCGCGATGGTCGTCAACGATAACGCTGGGTGCCTGACTCCCCGCGGCGTTCTCGGGTTCATCGCGAGCTTGCTCGCTCCTACAGGGTGTTTGTTTGAGGGTTATCCGTGCGTTCATTGTTCTGGCGTATCCTGGCCAGCTTCTGGCTGGCCATCGCTCTGGTTGCAGGATTGTCCATTTTGCTCGGGCACATGCTCAATCAGGACGCATGGATTCTCAGCCGCCATCCGGGTCTCAACACCCTGGCCGAACAATGGACGCAAACCTACGAATCCGAAGGCGAAGAAGCCGCCCAGGACATACTCGAACAGCGCAAACGCCAGTATCACATCGACGTCCAGGTGCTCAACGAAAGCGGCGACCCCGTGGTGCGCGGCACCTTTCCACGCCGTGCCGCCGCGTACGAAGCGCGACAGAACAACGATGACCGGCGCCTGCCCTGGCGTCGCCTGACGGCCGAATACACCAGTGAAAAAACCGGTGACACCTACCTGCTGATCTACCGCATTCCCCACCCCGAACTCGATGCCTGGCACCGGGAAAGCCTGCTCTGGCCGTTGAGTGCCCTGGGTATCGCACTGGTGGTGCTGACCCTGTTCAGTCTGTTGGTGACGCTTTCCATCACCCGCCCGCTCAGTCGCTTGCGCGGTGCCGTACATGACCTGGGGCAAACCGCCTATCAACAGAACAGTCTGGTGAAGCTGGCCAATCGACGTGACGAATTCGGGGTGCTGGCCAACGATTTCAACCGGATGGGCGCCCGCCTGCAAAGCCTGATCGGCAGCCAGCGGCAATTGCTGCGGGACGTGTCCCATGAACTGCGCTCACCCCTCGCCCGCCTGCGTATTGCCCTGGCCCTGGCCGAACGGGCCACTGCGCAGGAAAGGGAAAAACTCTGGCCACGACTGACCCGCGAATGCGACCGACTCGAAGCGCTGATCAGTGAAATTCTGGTGCTGGCGCGGGTCGATGCCGACAACGCCACTGCCGAAGAGGTGGATCTGAACGCCTTGCTGACAGGGCTGCAACGGGATGCACAACTGGGTTCGCCGGAGCAAAACGTTCAACTGGAGGCAGAGCCGCAATTGAACCTCAAAGGCTGGCCGACCATGATCGAGCGCGCCGTGGACAACCTGCTGCGCAATGCCCAGCGCTTCAACCCCGCGGGCGGGCAGCCCATCGAAATGCAGGCATTGCGTCAAGGCGAACGTATCGTGGTGAGCGTGCGCGATCACGGACCTGGCGTCGATGCCGAACATTTGAATCAGTTGGGAGAACCGTTCTTCCGTGCGCCGGGGCAGACTGCGGCCGGTCATGGCCTGGGCCTGGCCATTGCCCGCCGGGCTGCCGAGCGTCATGGCGGCAGCCTGGTACTGGCCAATCATCCGCAGGGTGGCTTCATTGCCAGCCTGGAGTTGCCCGTGGTGCCGGGGGCTGTCGTCCAACCCTGAATCTGAACGGTACAGATCCAATATAGGAGCGAGCAAGCTCGCGATGGACCCGAGAACACCGCGGGGTGTCAGGCACCCTGCGTAATCGTTGGCCTCCATCGCGAGCTTGCTCGCTCCTACAGGGTTTAGGGTTTGCCGGGCCAGGCGCTGACAAACTCGGACAGGTCGACTTTCTCCGCCACGCGCGGCTCCTTCTGCGGAGTGCCGAGGTACAGGAACGCAATGACCTCCTCCCCTTCGGCCAGCCCCAGTCCCTTGGCCACATGCGGCGAATAGGCCAGATCACCTGTGCGCCAGACCGCTCCAATGCCTTGCGCATAAGCGGCGAGCAAAATCCCGTGTGCGGCACAACCTGCCGCCAGCAGTTGTTCGGATTTCGGATACTTGACGTGATCCTGCACTCGCGCAATCACGACCACCACCAGAGGCGCCCGTAGCGGACCATTGCGGGCCTTGTCGATGGCGGCCTCCGTCACTTCGCCCTCTTGCTGCTTCGCCGCCTCGGCCAACAACTCGCCCATTTGCTCGCGCGCCGCGCCTTCGACGGTCAGAAAACGCCAAGGCTGCAAGTGACCATGATCCGGTGCGCGCATCGCGGCGCCGAACAGCACTTCGCGCTGCGCTTGAGTCGGTGCAGGGTCAAGCAGTCGCGGGACGGAAACACGGTTGAGCAAAACGTCGAGAGCCTGCATCGGCCACCTCCTGAAAAAATGTTTGGCTATTCTAGCGGCATCCACCCTCGGAGTGCCGGTTTACATGCCCTGCCCTGAAGGTAGAATGTCGCCCTTCCACATTGCTGCCGAGCGGATTTCATGGCGTTGCCGACCTTGCGTCTCATTGCTTTCATCATCGGCATCTTCCTGATAACCCTGGCCATCGCCATGGTCGTGCCCATGGCCACCCTGGTGATTTTCGACCGCACCAGCGACCTGCCATCGTTCCTCTGGTCCAGCATGATCACCTTCGTCGGCGGCTTGGCCCTGGTCGTCCCGGGGCGCCCCGAGCATGTACACCTGCGTCCCCGGGACATGTATCTGCTGACCGTCAGCAGCTGGCTGGTGGTGTGCATCTTCGCCGCGCTGCCGTTCCTGCTGACCCAGCACATCAGCTACACCGACTCGTTCTTCGAAAGCATGTCCGGCATCACCGCCACCGGTTCGACGGTGCTCAGCGGCCTGGACACCATGTCCCCCGGCATTCTGATGTGGCGCTCCCTGCTGCACTGGCTCGGCGGTATCGGTTTTATCGGCATGGCGGTGGCAATCCTGCCCCTGCTACGCATCGGTGGCATGCGACTGTTCCAGACAGAATCGTCGGACCGTTCCGAAAAAGTCATGCCTCGCTCGCACATGGTCGCTCGATTGATCGTGGCGACCTATGTCGGCATCACCATTTTCGGCAGCCTGGCGTTCTGGTGGGCCGGCATGAGCCTGTTCGATGCGATCAACCACGCCATGTCGGCCATTTCCACCGGCGGCTTCTCGACCTCCGACCAGTCCCTGGCCAAGTGGACGCAACCGGCGGTGCACTGGGTGGCGATCGTCATCATGATTCTCGGCAGCCTGCCCTTCACCCTTTATGTGGCAACCCTGCGAGGCAACCGTCGGGCGCTGATCAAGGATGAACAGGTGCAGGGCCTGCTCGGCATGTTGCTGGTGACCTGGCTGGTGCTGGGCACCTGGTACTGGTGGACCACCAAGTTGCACTGGCTGGAGGCGCTGCGACATGTGGCGTTGAACGTGACCTCGGTCGTGACGACCACCGGTTTCGCCCTCGGAGACTACAGCCTGTGGGGCAACTTCTCGCTGATGCTGTTCTTCTATCTCGGTTTCGTGGGTGGCTGCTCGGGCTCGACTGCCGGCGGGATCAAGATTTTCCGCTTCCAGGTGGCCTACATTCTGCTCATGGCCAACCTCAACCAACTGATTCACCCCCGTGCGGTGATCAAGCAGAAATACAACGGGCATCGCCTCGATGAAGAGATCGTGCGTTCGATCCTGACCTTTTCGTTTTTTTTCGCCATCACCATCTGCGTGATCGCGCTGCTGCTGTCGCTGCTGGGCGTGGACTGGATGACCGCCCTGACCGGCGCCGCCAGCACCGTGTCCGGCGTCGGTCCCGGCCTGGGCGAAACCATCGGTCCGGCAGGCAACTTTGCCTCGCTGCCGGACGCCGCCAAGTGGATTCTCTCCTTCGGCATGCTGCTGGGCCGACTGGAGATCATCACGGTGTTTGTACTGTGTATTCCGGCGTTCTGGCGTCACTGACCGGCACAGGCGCCTGCTGCCGTGCCCGGTACTCGCCGGGTGTGGCATCGAACCAGCGACGGAAGGCCCGAAAGAAGTTGCTCGGATCGGCGAAACCCAGAAGGTAGGCAATTTCCAGCAAGGTCATGGTCGGTTGCGCCAGATACTGCTCGGCCAGCTCACGCCGGGTGTCATCGAGCAACGTCTGGAAGCTCGTACCCTCTTCCTGCAAGCGTCGCTGCAAGGTGCGCTGCGACAGGTGCAGCGTCTGCGCCACGGCATCGCGCTTGGGCTCCCCCTGGGGCAACAGGCGGCATAACACCTGCCGCGCCTTGTGGGTCACGCGACTTTCGGAGAATCGCGCCAGATACTCACCGGCAAATCGGTCATGCAACAGCGCCATGGCCTCGTTGGCGGTCGGCAGCGGTGCTTCCATGTCCGTGCGTTCGAAAATCAGCGCGTCGTACGGCGCGTTGAACATCAGTGGCGCATGGAAGGCCAGTTTGTAAGGCTCAAGATCGGCGGGTTGATCGCCTTGCACCAGCACCTTGCGCGGCTGCAGCGTGCGCCCGGTCAACCAGCCGCAAAGTGCCAGGGCACAGGCCAGCGAAGCCTCGGCGCTTTGACGGGTGGGCGGCAAGTGGTCGCCGTGCACCGTCAGAATCAACGCGTAGCCTTCTTCCAGCAGGCGAAAACTCAGGTCGGCACTTTCGGCAATGATGCGCTGATAACGCACCAGGCGCTGAAAGCCTTCGGCCAGGGTCCGGCTGGACATCAAGGCATAGCCCGCAACGTGGAATTGCGCAGGCCGCACCACCTTGCCCATATTCAGGCCAATGGCCGGGTTTCCGGACAGCTCGACCGCTCGCTGCCACAGTCGCGTCATGGAATCTTGCGGGAAGCGTGCATCCGGATCGTCCAGTGCCGCGTAGTCGAGCCCCAGTTGTTTGAACAGAACCCGGCAATCCAGGCCGTCCATTTCCAGTGCCTTGACAATCCCCATCGCCCAGCTTGCAGATGTCGTTCGTTCGCTCATGTCGGGTTCTTGCATGATGAGCCGCATGTAACGGCCAATTTCCGAAGGATACTAAAGTGGCGCCGATTGTCACTGGCTGACGCCATTGATCACTCTAGACTTAAATAAGCTACCCGCCGAACAACTTGCAGTCAGAACAATAACCACAGAGATCGCAGTCGTGGAAAACATCAAACGATTCAACAGTTTCGCTGAGTTCTACCCGTATTACCTCAGCGAACACAGCAACAGTACCTGCCGCCGGTTACATTTCATCGGCACCACGCTGGTGATTTTCATTCTGGCGATGACCATAGGCCGGGGCGCCTGGATGCTGTTCTGGGCCTTGCCGCTGGCGGGTTACGGCTTCGCGTGGATCGGGCATTTCTTCTTCGAAAAAAACCGCCCGGCCACCTTCCAGCATCCTTTCTACAGCCTTCTTGGCGACTTCGTCATGTATCGGGACATGATCCTGGGGCGCGTGCCGTTCTAGATCACTGGAGGATTGCCGATGAATGCCAACGCTCGTTTTACTCACATGAAGGACGGTACGCAGGAAGACTGGGCGATCATTGCCGCCGACTTCAGTAGCTACGCCCGGCAGTTACCGGCCCGGATCATGGCGCACCTGAAGTTGCTGGAAGGTGATTTCGGCGGCTTTCCGGTGGATCGCCTGACCCATTCCCTGCAAACCGCCACCCGCGCCTGGCGTGACGGCCGCGATGAGGAGTATGTGGTCTGCGCCCTGCTCCACGACATCGGCGACACCCTGGGCTCCTACAATCACCCGGATATTGCCGCGGCGATCCTCAAGCCATTCGTCAGCGCCGAAAACTTGTGGATGGTGGAAAAACACGGGATTTTCCAGGGTTACTACTTCTTCCATCACCTGGGCATGGACCGGCACTTGCGCGAGCAATTCAAGGACCATCCGCAGTACCAGGCAACGATCGAGTTCTGCGCCAAATACGACGCTGCGGCGTTCAACCCGGCCTATGACACGCTGCCACTGAGTTTTTTCGAGCCGATGATGGAGCGCCTGTTCGCGCAGCCGAAGCATTCGATCTACAAGGCAGCGATGGAAGAACATTCGCCCGTATGACCTTGAAACTCGCCTGATGCTTCGCGGGCAAGCCTCGCTCCTACAAGCGGTTGAGCACGTAGGAGCGAGGCTTGCCCGCGAAGGCGTCAGACCTGCCTAAGCGGGCTCTGCAACCTTCACCGCTTTCAACTGCGCCTCGCGCGTCTGGGCCTCGGCCAGGCGATAGAGTTCGATCGTGCCATCCCAATGCTCGATCAGTGCCGTGCACGACTCCACCCAATCGCCGCAATTGAGGTAATCCACCTCGCCGACCTTGCGAATTTCGGCATGATGAATGTGCCCGCACACCACACCATCCAGTTCGCGCTTGACGCACTCATGGGCGATGGCTTCTTCAAAGTCGCTGATGAAGCTGACGGCAGTTTTCACTTTGTGCTTGAGATACGCCGACAATGACCAGTAGCCGTAGCCATAACGGGCACGCCAATGGTTGAGCCAGCGGTTGAGGGTCAGGGTGAATTCGTAGGCCGAGTCCCCGAGAAACGCCAGCCAGCGGTGGTAACGGGTGATCACATCGAACTGATCGCCGTGGATCACCAGCAAGCGCCGGCCATCGGCGGTGACGTGCACGGCCTCGTCCACCAGTTGAATGTTGCCCAGGATAAGCTTCGAATAGCGGCGCAGGAATTCGTCGTGGTTGCCGGTGACGTAGATCACCTCGGTACCGCGCTTGCTCATGGTCAGCAGGCGCCGGATCACGTTGGTGTGTGCCTGCGGCCAGTACATGCCGCCACGCAGTTTCCAGCCGTCGATGATGTCACCGACCAGGTAGATCCTGTCCGCGTGGTAACTCTTGAGAAACTGTGAGAGATGCTCGGCCTGGCAATCGCGCGTGCCCAGATGCACATCGGAAATCCACAGGGTCCGCACCCGTTGTTTGCGAGTGGGTTTGGCGAGCTCGGCACTGGTCATGTGCAACCCTCAATTCAAGTTTCGACAAGCTTGCGCCGGTCGGGTTAATGGTCCATGACAGCGACAAGTCAGTCCTGTGACAACGCGTACAGGCCATGTCGGTGTAGACTGGCGACCTGACTCATCAACCCTGCAACGAGATCCGCGATGAGACCGATCCTCACACTGCGCCATTACACCGAAGACCTGATTGTCCACAGCCATGACCATGCACAACTGGTGTTCGGGCTGTCGGGCGCGCTGGATTTCGAGGTCGATGGCCGTGGCAGCCGGGTCGTGCAACAGAGTTTCGTGGTGGTTCCCTCCGGGTTTCACCATGCCTGCGGCAGCGCCAATGGCAGCCGCTGCCTGGTGCTGGATGTGCCAGGGGATCAGTGGGTTGACGATTCCCTGGGTGAGCACGCGCAAGCCAGTCGTCGCCTGCTCGACACCGCCGGCCGAATGTCGCTGGATGCCGGGCAAAGCCAACTGGTCAGTTGGCTGGCCAACAGTCAGGTCGATGATCCGTTGATCGCACAACAAGGCGCGGTGCTGTTGCTGGCCAGTCTCAACAATGCACGGCCCGACTCTGCCGGTGGCCGGCGCCTGCCCTATGCCGCGCTCAATGCACACATCGACCAATACGCGGCCTATCCGCTGCAAGTCGCCGATCTTGCCCGTGTGGCGGGCCTTTCCAGTGCTCGCCTGCATGCGCGGTTCGTGGCTGAGTGCGGGCAGACCCCCATGGATTACATTCGCAGCCGCCGCTTGCACAAGGCCGTGGGTTTGCTGCGTGATTCTGCATTGCCTATCGGCGAGATTGCCTGTCGCGTCGGTTACAGCTCCCAGAGCGCCTTTGCCGCCGCGGTCCTGCGTGAATTCGGCGCATCGCCCGGCAAACTGCGGCGCGAGACCGGCGACAAATAACGCGAGTCTGACGACAGACACAGCGGCAGCGGGCGCGGTTAAATGACGGCGTTCACTACGCTTCCCAAGGATTGCCATGACTCCCCGTACCGCCCTTGGCGCCCTGCATATCGGCGCACTGATGTTCGGCCTGACCGGCGTGTTCGGCAAACTCGCCGCCGCCACACCTGCGATCATCGTCTTCGGCCGTGCAGCATTCGCGGTGCTGGCATTGGCGTTCTTTGCCCGGTTCGCCCGCAATACCCGCTGGCAAGCCCTTGAGGCCGTGGACTTGCGCCGGTTGCTACTCAGCGGCCTGCTGCTGACCGGGCACTGGGTGAGTTTTTTCATTGCGGTCAAGGTCGCCGGCGTCGCCATCGCCACGCTGGGCTTTGCCAGTTTTCCGGCCTTTACCGTGATCCTCGAAGGATTGATTTTCCGCGAGCGGATTCGCGCCAATGAAATACTGCTGGTGGTACTGGTCAGTGTCGGGCTGGTGCTGGTAACGCCCGCGTTCGATCTGGCCAGCGGAGCCACCACCGGCCTGATCTGGGCGGTGACTTCCGGCCTGCTGTTTGCCCTGCTGTCACTGACCAACCGCGCCAGTTCCGGACGCGTTCCACCCGTGCAGGCAGCACTGTGTCAAAACGTGGTGGTCGCGTTGTGCCTGTTACCGGTGGCGGCACCGCAGTTGAGTGAGGTACGTGCCATCGACTGGTTATGGATCAGCCTGCTCGGCGTGTTCTGCACCGGTGTCGCTCACAGCCTGTTCGTCGCCAGCCTGGCCGTGATCAAGGCGCGGACCGCTGCGGTGGTCTTTGCCCTGGAACCGGTTTACGGCATCAGCCTCGCCTGGCTGTTGTTCGATGAAAACCCGACGCTGCGGATGCTGATGGGTGGCGCATTGATCATCATCGCCATTGTGGTGTCCAGCCAACTTGCCGGCAGCTCAAGCAAGAAAGCCGTTGCAGCCGAAGCGGGCTCTCACTGAGTGCGATCGTTGTGTCCCAGATCGCGGTCCGGATCGATCTGGTCGCGGACCCGCTGCTTGAGCACCTTGGCCTCGGGGAAACCACCATCGGCCTTACGCTCCCAGATCTGCACGTCGTCGCAAGTGATGTGAAAGATCCCGCCTGTGCCAGGCACCAGGGATACTTTGCCCAGATCATCGCCGAACGTGCTGAGCAGCTCCTGGGCCAGCCAGGCTGCCCGCAACAACCACTGGCACTGGGTGCAATAGGTGATGACGATTTCCGGTTTGCTTGCGGTCATGATCGATGAAGCTCCTGAGGCAAAGGGTGTGGTTCGAGTTCACGTAACGAGCCAGGCTTCCGCATGGCATCGACAAAACTGTCGTCAATGGTTTGGGCCACCGGCTCCAGGCTCCATTCAATTTGCGGCTCCGACAGCTTTGCCACTCTTGATGGAAGCTCGACGGTTGGGCTGCCCACCGCGCTCGGATCCCGACGGGTATCCATGGACAGCTCGTCCAGGTTCAAATGGAATTGCTCTGCCGGGATCGGTTCCGGCGGCACCGTCATGGATGAAGCAGCAGACATTTTTTCAGGGTGTGCAGGCAGGGGTTGTACCACGATTGCATGGGTTGGCAATTCCGTTGATTGACCAGGCAGTTCATTCGTCAATGGCTCGAACGAAGCCCGATCCTGCTGGCGCCTGCTTCGTACCCGTAGCGCCAGAAGCACCACAACCACCAGTGCCAGCCCCCCTCCAATCCACAACTCCCTGGTTGCACCCTCCTCGACAACCACCGACATCGGGTTCGGGGCAAGGGAAGCCGGCGCTTGTGCCGATGCTTGCCCCGCCTCGGCCAACCGGGTTTGCAACTCAGCGACCTGTTTGTTCGCCGCGGCAATCTGCTCGTCCTGAGCCTGCACTTTTGCATTGAGCTCATCGATGGTTGCCTGCAAGCGCTGGTTTTGCAGCGAGCTGGCAGCCAATTGTTCGGCTGCAGGCTCCATCTCGGGAGAACCGGTGGGCTGCGGAGATTGTTCATTAGGTGCGGGCGGCGATGCGACGACGGGCTGGACGTCTGCCAAGGGGGAAGACGGGCGACTGACCGGTGGCTCATCGCTGGCAGGAACGATGCCCGCTGTTCCCGGCGGATCGATCAATACGGTGTATTCGCGCAGCAACCGTCCATTGGGCTGATTGAGCTGAACCAGGAAATTCAGGAAAGGCTCGTTGACCGGTTTGCTGGACGTCACCTGAATAACGCTGCGGTTATCCCGAACGACAGGGGTGAACTTCAGGTTATTGAGGAAAAACACCCGTTCGACACCGGCACGATTGAATTCGTCCGCCGTCGCCAGGCTGACCGACAGCTCGCCTTCTGCCAGGCCGGCGCTATCCACTAACGCGATGTCGGCACGTAATGGTTGATTCAGCGCCGAATGCAGAGTGATCTCCCCCAGGCCCAGCGCTGGCGCCATGGCTGACCAGATGACACAAACACCGGCCAGCAACCCTTTGGCGCAGCACCTTACAACGAACCGCCGACTCTCAAGCATGAGCATCCCTTCAGATAACCACTCGTATGTATTCGCACATCCGTGTACGAACGCGATATTGCCGAGTAGTTCTTATAGTCTGCTCAAGTCACCCACTCAAAAGCCTGCGGCCGTGTTATGCCTCAAGACTTTTCCAGATTGGCCAGAATGTGCCCGTGAACCCGCATACAGACCATCAAATCCGCCTCGTCTACACCCTCGAACAGTTCATGGCGCAGTTGATTGGCAATGGTTTCAATTTGTTCGATCAGCGGGCGCGCCGGGGCGCAGAGCACGATTTTTTTCGCACGACGATCTTCCAGCACCGACTGGCGCTGAACCAGCCCCTGGCTTTCCAGGCTGTCGAGCAACCGGGCCAGGGTCGGACCTTCGACGCCGACGCTTTGCGCCAGCTCACGTTGGGTCGGGGCTTCATCGAAACGTGCCAGGTGCAGCAGCACCAGCCAGCGAGCCTGGGACAGCCCGAGGCCTGCCAGGCGACGGTCCAGTTCGGCACGCCAGCCTCGCGACATCTGGGCCAGTTGCATGCCAAAACGGTGTTGTTCGGTTAACGACATAAAACACTCATGATTAGACTGAAATAAATAAATACTAATTATTAGTCAGCTAAGCATGACCCTCGATCAGAGGCAAGACCCGTTCCGTACTGAATCGTTACATCAATGAGATGGATATCTCAGAATGTCTCAAATCTCGAATTCCGACTGCAAAGCAGCTCGAACACAGTACAAAACGCCTTCCGGTACTCGCCCTGCGAACAGTGCGCTGACCTCCGACACCGGTGGTAGCTCGCCTTCGCCATCGAGGAACGCATCCTGGACTTCACCCAATACGTCCTCGGGAAGGTCCAATGCCTGCTCCAGCGACAACTGTTGCTTGCCGATGGCCTCGGCGAGCATTGAATAGACGTTCTTTTCCGAGCATTGCAACTGGCCGGCGATCTGCAACGGCGTCATACCGGCACGCGCCAGGGTGATCAGTTCGTGGCGTACGTCGGCCACTGCCTTGGGGGCATCGGCCTGGCCACCGAGGACTTCGAGGAAAGCCTCGCCGTAACGCTCCAGCTTGCGCGCGCCGACGCCGCTGACCATGGCCATTTCCGCCAGCGAGGTCGGTTGGCTGCGCAGCATTTCCAGCAAGGTCGAGTCGGGGAAGATGACGTATGGCGGCACGCCGTGCTCTTCGGCAAGCTTGCGTCGCAGCACACGCAGGGCTTCCCACTGTTCGCGCTCTTCGCCGCGCACCAGCTGGCTGGCCTGGCTCTTGCTGCTTTTCACGGTGGTTTGTGCCTTGAGATCACGGCGCAGCTCCAGGGTCACTTCCCCCTTGAGCAGCGGCCGGCAGGTGTCGCTCAAGCGCAAGCCGCCGTAACCTTCCAGATCGATGTCCGCCAGGCCACGGGCCACCAGTTGTCGGAACAACGTACGCCACTCGCCTTCGGCCATGGCTTTGCCGACACCGTACACCGACAGGTGCTGATGGCCGAAGCTGCGGACTTTTTCGTTGTCCTTGCCCAGCAGTACATCCACCAGATGCCCGACGCCATAACGCTGACCGGTGCGGTAGATGGCCGAAAGCGCCTGGCGCGCAGGTTCTGTGGCGTCCCATGTTTGCACGCCGTCGACACAATTGTCGCAATGCCCGCAGGGCTGCGGCATGTCTTCGTCGAAATAGGCCAGCAAGGTCTGGCGGCGGCAACGGGTTTCTTCGCAAAGCGACAGCATCGCATCGAGCTTGTGCTGTTCCAGGCGCTTGTGGCGCTCGTCGCCCTCGGAGTTTTGCAGCATCTGCTTGAGCATCACCACGTCCTGAAGGCTGTAGGCCATCCAGGCGTCTGCGGGTAAACCGTCCCGGCCGCCGCGCCCGGTCTCCTGGTAATAGGCCTCAAGGGATTTGGGCAAGTCGAGGTGGGCGACGAAACGCACGTTGGGCTTGTCGATGCCCATGCCGAACGCCACGGTGGCGA
Source organism: Pseudomonas sp. NPDC089569 (assembly GCF_050280625.1). Taxonomy (NCBI): domain Bacteria; kingdom Pseudomonadati; phylum Pseudomonadota; class Gammaproteobacteria; order Pseudomonadales; family Pseudomonadaceae; genus Pseudomonas; species Pseudomonas sp. NPDC089569. The sequence goes on along the minus strand of NZ_JBNNVQ010000093.1, from coordinate 5,798 downwards.
CCATGATCAGGCCTTCCTCGTTGAGGAAGCGTTTCTGGTGATAGGCGCGCAGTTCGTTGGGCAGGCCAGCATGATACGGCAGCGCCGGAAAACCCTGTTCGGTGAGGAACGCGGCGACTTCTTCGACCTTTTTGCGCGACAGGCAATAGACAATGCCGGCGTCACTGCGCCGCTCGGCGAGGAACGCCAGCAACTGCTTGCGTGGCTGCTCCTTGGGCACGATGCGGTAGAAAATGTTCGGCCGGTCGAAACTCGACAGGAAGCGCTCGGCGTTCTGCAGATGCAGACGGGTGACGATTTCTTCGCGGGTACGTTTGTCGGCGGTGGCGGTCAGGGCGATTCGAGGCACATCGGGGAACATTTCCGCCAGTTGCCCCAGTTGCAGGTACTCGGGGCGGAAATCGTGGCCCCACTGCGATACGCAGTGCGCTTCGTCGATGGCGAACAGGGCAATATTCAACCCTTGCAGGAAAGCCAGCATACGCGGCTGAACCAGGCGCTCCGGGGCGAGGTAGAGCATTTTCACCTCACCACGCCGGATGCGGGCGGCGAGATCACGCTGCTGCTCGGCGCTGAGGGTGGAGTTCAACGCGGCAGCCGCTACCCCCAGTTCTTCGAGGGTCGCGACCTGGTCGTCCATCAGGGCGATCAATGGCGACACCACCACGGCCAGGCCATCGCGCAGCAGCGCCGGCACCTGGTAACACAAGGATTTGCCGCCACCTGTAGGCATCAGGACCAGGGCATCGCCACCACTGGCCACGCGCTCAATGATTGCACCCTGGCGGCCACGGAAACTGTCGTAGCCGAAGATGTCCTTGAGGACGCGTTGAGCCTGTTCGAGCATAAAAACTCCAAAAATCACCGAAACGTCCCTGCAAAGGCTGGTTCAGATACCGACATGGCGCACCGACAAATCGTAAGTGCGCATTGCATGAGGCTTCGGATTTCAGCCGTGACGCCGGCAGGGCATCGCAAAACGCGCGAGTATACCCGAGCCCTGTCCGGCAAAGGGCGCCACTGATGAGAGGCACTCCTGTTCAAATATGCCGTTTGGCTGGCTCAAGTGCTCAAGAAAGCCTAGAATTCCCGCATCGAACTTTCTCCAAGGTAGCCCTTTAATGTCCTTCGCTGAGCAACTAACCCGCCTGCAAGTCTTCCTCGACGCCGATGAACTGCATGACGAGGCGCTGGACTACGTGGCCGCCCATGGCTACCTCACCGCGCTGTCGATCTGTTCCGAAGTCGTTCCCGATCGTGAATGGATCGATGCCCTCTTCGCCGAAGAACCGCATTACACCAGCGAAGCCCAGCGTGAAGAGATCGAAGCCACGTTGATCGGCCTCAAGGCTCACATCGCCCGTCAACTGGCCTCCGATGAAGAGTTCGAGTTGCCTTGCGACCTGGACCTGGGCGACGACCCGGACGATTCCGAACTGCGCGGCTGGTGCATCGGTTTCATGGAAGGCGTGTTCCTGCGCGAAGAAGCCTGGTTCGAAACCGCCGAAGAAGAAGTCAGCGAAATGCTGTTGCCGATCATGGTCGGCTCGGGCCTGTTCGATGAGCAGCCGGAGTTCGAAGACATCGCCAAAGACGCCAACCTCATGGACGACATGATCGTCCAGATCCCCGAAGCGCTGACAGCGCTGTACCTGCTGTGCAACGCACCGGACGAAAAACCGGCGATCCTCAAGCCTCGTCATCACTAAGGTTCCGCCTATGGACAACCCCATAGGCAACCGCCCCCTGATGTTGCGCTACGTGTTGCTGGCCATCGGCTGGCTGAGCGTAGCGCTGGGGGTGATCGGGATTTTCCTGCCGGTATTGCCCACCACGCCTTTCCTGCTGCTGGCGGCGGCCTGTTTCGCCCGCAGTTCGCCGCGCTTCTATCAATGGTTGGTAGGCCATCCGCAACTCGGCCCCTGGATACGCGACTACCTGGACGGCAACGGTATCCCGCTCAAGGGCAAGGTCTACGCCATCGGCCTGATGTGGGCGGGCATCTCCTTTTCCTGCTATCTGGTGCCTCTGCCCTGGGCACGCGGGTTCATGCTGACCAGCGCGGTGCTGGTGACGGTCTACATCCTCAAGCAGAAAACCCTGCGCAAATCATGATGGAGTAACCAAACCCGCAGGGCACCTGACCGGCAATGATTCCCGTCCGCCCGACGACTAGCCCGCGCCCCACTGAATCTCCACCTAGACTCCACCCAGACCTCACCACCCTGCACCCGAGCAGCCCGACATGGCCTGCAACCCGCGTCGACCTGAATGGCCAACGCCCCGACTTCGACTCGGGACATGGCTGCTGCTGACCGGACTTCTGCTGACAGGGCTGAGCAGCGGTCGGGTCGACTGGGATTTTGCGCGGATCCTGCAAAACGCCGAACAGAGCCATGGGACCCTCGGCCCCGCGCAGGGACGGATCGAGGCCTGGAGTCAAATGTTGCAAGGCGAACGCAACGCGCCGGAGCGCGAACAGCTCAACACCGTCAATCGCTTCTTCAATCAGCAATTGAGTTTTCAGGACGACACTCGTATCTGGCATCAGACCGATTACTGGGCCACGCCCATTGAATCCCTGATCAAGGGTGCAGCCGACTGCGAAGACTACGCCCTGGCAAAGTATTTCAGTCTTCGCCAGCTCGGGATCCCCAGCGAAAAGTTGCGCATCACCTACGTCAAGGCACTGAACCAGAATCAGGCGCACATGGTGCTGACCTTCTACGGCAGCCCCAACGCCGACCCGCTGGTGCTGGACAACCTGATCGGCGACATCCGCTTCGCCTCGCAACGCAAAGACCTGCTGCCGGTGTACGCCTTCAATGCCGAAGGCCTGTACTTGTCAGGCACCCATGGCGACACACGCAGCAGCGACTCGAAAAAACTGTCGCGCTGGCAAGATGTTCTGCACAAGATGCAGGCCGAAGGCTTCGCCGTGGGCAATGGCTGAGGGCTGCAGCAAGGAGCGTTCAATGAAACTGCGCAATCAATTGTTTCTCGCCATCTGCCTGTTTCTGATGGTGGCGTTCAGCGGCAGTTTTTTTGTCAGCCTGGAAAGTTCTCGAGAACAGATGCTCGGCCAGTTACGCTCCCATGCCCAGGATGCAGCCACGGCTCTGGGCTTGTCGTTGACGGCGCAAATCGATGATCCGGCCATGATGGAGTTGATGGTCAGTTCGATTTTCGACAGTGGCTACTTCAGCAGCATTCGCATCGTTGACATCCAGGACGAGCAAGTGATGGTGGAGCGCAATGCTTCAACACAGATCGAGGGCGTGCCGGGCTGGTTCATCAGCCTGGTCAATTTGCGTCATCAGGGTGGCGACGCGTTGATCATGCGCGGCTGGGAACAGGTGGCACGTGTCGAGGTACTGAGCAATCCGCAATTTGCCCTGGCCCGGTTATGGGACAGTGCCCTGGGCAGCCTGATCTGGCTGTTGCTGTGCGGTCTGCTCAGTGCCGTTTTCGGCGGTTGGTTGTTGCGCCGGCAACTGCATCCACTCGACACCCTGGTCAGGCAGGCCGAAGCTATCAGCAAGCGCGAGTTCCTCAGCTTGCCGAAACTGCCCCGCACGCCGGAATTGAAACGCGTGGTACTGGCCATGAACCAGATGGTCGAGAAGCTCAAGGCGTTGTTCAGCGAAGAGGCAGCGCGCAGTGAAATTTTGCGTAGCCAGTCCTATCAGGACAGCCTGACCGGGCTGGCCAATCGACGCTTGCTCGATGAACAACTGGCGGGCCATTTGCTGGTCACCGAGCAACAGGGCGAGGGCCATCTGCTGATGCTGCGGCTCAATGACCTGACCGGACTGAACCAGCGACGGGGCGGCCAATACACCGATGACTTGATCATCGCGGTCGGTGAGTTGCTCAAGCGCTTGACCGGACTGCCGCAGCGACGCACCTGGCTGGCAGCACGCAACCGCGGAGGCGAATTCAGCTTGCTGGCACCGGGCCTGGACGGCGAAGGCGCCGCACATCTGGCCAGCGAAATCAGTACCACCCTGGAAAACCTGCGCCTGACCGATGCCAGTGACTGCCTGCCCGTCGCCCATTTGGGCATCGTCGCCTATCACCCCGGTGAAGCGGCCAGCGATGTGCTGGTCCGGCTGGATCAGGCACTGGCACAAGCCCGACAACAGCCCGAACGCCCCTGGGTCCTGCTCGGCCACAGCGCAACCGCACCGACGGCGTCGCAACACGACTGGCGCACCTGGCTCGACGACGCCCTGAACCAGGGTCAACTGCAGCTGTATTTCCAACCCGTGGTGTTGTGCGCCGACACCAGCGAAGTCATGCATCACAAGGTCCTCGCACGCCTGCTCGACCCACAGGGCCAGGCCATTGCCGCCGGGCAATTCCTGCCATGGATCGAACGTCTGGGCTGGTCGGCACGCCTGGACCTGGCGATGCTCGAAGCCACCCTCGACTACCTCGCCGTCAATCGCTGGCCGCTGGCGTTGAGCCTGTCGGGCAGCACCTTGCGCGACCCGGCGCAACTGCGGCCGATCCTTGAACTGCTCGAATCACTGCCGGAGCTGGCACCGTTGCTGACCCTGGAAATCGACGAACGCCAATTGCCGCCTCCCGAGCAAATGCAGCGACTGAGCCATAGCCTGCTCAAGACCGGTTACCGCGTGGGCCTGCAGCATTTTGGCGGCAGTTTCAGCCGCATCGGCAACCTGGCCCAATTGGGCCTGGCTTACTTGAAGATCGATGGCGTCTACATACGACACATCGATGAGCAGCGGGATAAACGGCTGTTCATCGAGGCCATGTTCAGGGCGACCAACAGCATCGACTTGCCGCTGATTGCGGAAATGGTCGAGACCCGAGGGGAACTCGAGGCGATCAGAGAGTTGGGAGTGTTCGCCGTGATGGGAAGACTGATCGGGTCGCCGGAGCCGATGTGAGATCACCTGTAGGAGCGAGCAAGCTCGCTCCTACAGGGTCCGGTTACACCGTATCCACCTTCAATGAATGATCATTGAGCATGCCATTGATGATGGTCGCGGTGTCCGCCCCGGAAACCACCCCGCCGGCACCGGGCGTGACCCCGTAGTGACTGGCCAGGTTAACGCCGGCCAGATCGATGGTCTGGTTCGGTACCGCGCCGGCCATGGCACTGACGTTGATACTGGTCACCAATGACGCACCGCTGCCGCTGACCGTGAAGTGCAGATAATCATCCAGCGATGCCGCCGTGCTGTTCTCCCCTTGCAGCAATTGCGACAGATCAAGCTTGTCCGTACCCGGTGTGAAGTCGGTGATCACATCATGGCCGCTGTTGCCCTTGAGCCACTCGAAGGTATCGGCACCACTGCCGCCAGTCAGAGTGTTGTTGCCTAGCCCTCCGATCAACAGATCGTCACCGCCCCCGCCATTGAGCACATCGTTGCCCAGCCCGCCATTGATGATGTTGCTGTTGTTGTCACCGGTCAGGGTGTCATTGAAATTCGAACCGACGAGGTTCTCGATCCCGGTCAGGGTGTCGGTGCCGGCACCGAGGGTGTTCTGCGCGGTGAGCAGGCTCAGGTCGACTTTCACCCCGGCAGTGGCATGGGCGTAGCTGGCGGTGTCATTGCCGATGCCGCCATCGAGCAAATCATTGCCCGGTCCGCTGAACAGCAGGTCATTGCCGGCGCCGCCATGCAGCTCATTGTTGCCAGCGCCTGCAACGAGGATGTCGTTGCCGTCACCGCCATTGAGAATGTTATCGCCATCGCCCGCCACCAGCGTGTCATTTCCTGCTGTGCCGGTGAGCGTGTGGCTGTCCTGGTAGCTGATGGTCACGT
>NZ_JBNNVQ010000092.1:0-23851 GCF_050280625.1 Pseudomonas sp. NPDC089569 | reverse complement strand
AATACACCTACGGTGTGTGCTGCAATTTCGACGGCAAGGGCGGCTTCGATTACATAAAGAAGAAGAAGTGGTCAACACCGCTTCCTTCGTTGAAGACCTGGGTGCCGACTCCCTTGACACCGTTGAGCTGGTGATGGCTCTGGAAGAGGAATTCGAGACCGAAATCCCTGACGAAGAAGCCGAGAAGATCACTACTGTTCAAGCAGCAATCGACTACATTAACGCCCACCAGGGTTAATAGTTTGTAATCGTTGCTCGCTGTCATGGAAAAACCGCACTGCCATCCTGGCGTGCGGTTTTTTCTTTAGGCCCGATGCAAAGTCGTCATTTGAAAAAAAGGAGAGTGCTGTGTCGCGTAGACGCGTCGTAGTCACCGGTATGGGTATGTTGTCGCCACTGGGTACCGATGTGCCAAGCAGCTGGCAGGGCATTCTGGCTGGCCGCAGTGGCATTGGTCTGATCGAACACACCGACCTTTCTGCCTATTCCACCCGTTTTGGCGGCTCGGTAAAGGGCTTCAATGTCGAGGAGTACCTGTCGGTCAAGGAAGCCCGCAAACTGGACCTGTTCATCCAGTACGGACTGGCCGCAGGGTTTCAGGCAGTACGCAATGCCGGTCTGGAAGTCACCGACGCCAACCGTGAGCGCATCGGCGTGGCCATGGGCTCGGGCATTGGCGGTCTGACCAACATCGAAGAAACCAGTCGCACCCTGCATGAGACGGGTCCACGCCGGATTTCGCCGTTTTTCGTGCCAGGCTCGATCATCAATATGATTTCCGGTTTCCTGTCCATCCATCTGGGTGCGCAGGGACCCAACTACGCCATTGCTACGGCATGTACCACCGGTACGCACTGCATTGGCATGGCCGCCCGCAACATCATGTATGACGAAGCCGATGTGATGATTGCCGGTGGTGCCGAAATGGCGGCCTGCGGCTTGGGCATGGGCGGTTTCGGTGCCTCTCGTGCATTGTCGACCCGCAACGACGAGCCGACCCGCGCCAGTCGTCCCTGGGACAAGGGCCGTGACGGCTTCGTGCTGTCCGATGGTGCCGGTGCGCTGGTTCTGGAAGAACTGGAGCACGCCAAGGCCCGGGGTGCGACCATCTATGCCGAACTGATCGGCTTCGGTACCAGTGGTGACGCCTACCACATGACCTCGCCACCGGCCGATGGCGCAGGTGCCGCACGTTGCATGACCAATGCCCTGCGCGATGCCAGGATCAACGGTGATCAAGTGCAATACATCAACGCCCACGGTACTTCGACCCCCGCTGGCGATCTTGCCGAAGCCAACGCGATCAAGTCGGTATTTGGCGAACACGCCTACAATCTGGCCGTCAGTTCGACCAAGTCCATGACCGGTCACTTGCTGGGGGCCGCCGGCGCGGTCGAGGCGATCTTCAGTGTCCTGGCGATCAACAGCCAGGTTGCGCCACCGACCATCAACCTTGACGAGCCGGATGAAGGCTGCGATCTCGATTTTGTGCCGCATACCGCGCGCAATATGGATATCGATGTGGTCCTGTCCAACTCCTTCGGTTTTGGCGGAACCAACGGCTCGCTGGTATTCCGTCGGTTCGCTGGCTGATGGACAGCTGGGTCGACGGTCAGCCGGCTGACGCGTTGTCGCTGAAGGATCGCGGCCTGGCCTACGGCGATGGTCTGTTCGAGACCATCGCCGTACGAGACGGGCGGCCGTCATTGCTGGATCGTCATCTGGCACGTCTGGCGCAAGGCAGTTCGCGTCTTTCGATCAACAGCGATCCGGACCTGATTCGTAGTGAAGTGCTGGCCTACGCCGCTGCATTGGGTAGCGGCGTGCTCAAACTGGTTCTTACGCGCGGTGACGGACTGCGCGGCTATGCCCCTGATCCTTCGGCCCCGGCCCGACGAATTCTGCTGGGTAACCCACCTGCGGCTTATCCGGCCGTTCACGGCGAGCGCGGTGTGCGTTTGTTTCCCTGCGTGACGCGGTTATCCCATCAGCCACTGCTCGCCGGGCTCAAGCACCTCAATCGTCTGGAGCAGGTCATTGCCCGCTCCGAATGGCAAGACACCGAACATGCCGAAGGCTTGATGCTCGATCAGGCCGATCGCGTGATTGAAGGTGTGTTCAGTAATCTTTTTCTCGTTCGAGAGGGCGTGCTGGTCACGGCTGATCTCAAGCGCTGCGGCGTGGCCGGCGTGATGCGTGCCGAGCTGCTGTATCAGGCCGACGCGCTGGGCATCCCCACGCAAATCACTGATATAACGCTTGAACAACTGCAATCGGCCGATGAAGTCTTTCTCTGCAACAGCGTTTATGGCGTTTGGCCGGTGCATGCCTATGCCGCACTGAGCTGGCCGGTTGGGCCGCTCACCCGTAAACTCCAAACCATTGCCCGCGCGCTACTGGATGCTTGATACGTGAGACGTAAATTCTTGCTGCTGCTGGAAACCGGACTGGTTCTGGCGGGGCTGATGTTGGGCACCTGCGCCTGGAAGGTTCACTCGGCGTTGGTACAGCCACTGAACATTACCCAGGAAAAACTGCTGGAAGTGCCCAAGGGCACTACGCCGAATCGCACCTTTTTGCGACTCGAGGCCGATGGCGTCATCAAGGATGCCTTCTGGCTGCGGGTGTACTGGCGCTTCAACTTGCCCAAACAGCCGCTGCACAGCGGCGAATACCGCATGCTCCCCGGCATGACTGTCGAAGGTCTGATCGACCTGTGGAAGCGTGGGGAAATGGTGCAGTACAGCGTGACCCTGGTCGAAGGCTGGAATTTCCATCAGGTTCGTGCAGCGCTGGCCAAAGAGGAAAAGCTCGACCATACCCTGGCCGGATTGAGCGATAGCCAGGTCATGGACAAGCTTGGGCATGCCGGTATTTTCCCGGAGGGGCGATTCTTCCCCGACACCTATCGTTTCGTGCGTGGCATGACCGACGCCGAACTGCTGAAAACAGCCTACGATCGGCTTGACGAGGTCCTGGCCAAGGAATGGGATCAGCGCTCGGTCGACGCGCCGTACACCGAACCTTATCAGGCTCTGATCATGGCCTCGCTGGTGGAGAAAGAGACCGGTGTGCCACAGGAACGCGGGCAGATTGCCGGCGTATTCGTGCGGCGTATGGCAATCGGCATGTTGCTGCAAACCGACCCGACGGTGATCTATGGGCTGGGCGATCGTTACAGCGGCAAATTGACTCGCGCCCATCTCAAGGAACCGACGCCTTACAACACCTATGTGATTGCCGGCCTGCCGCCGACGCCGATTTCGATGGTCGGTCGCGAAGCGATCCATGCGGCATTGAACCCGGTGGCGGGCAACAGCCTTTACTTCGTGGCGCGTGGCGATGGCAGCCATGTGTTCTCCGATGATCTGGACGCCCATAACAACGCCGTACGGGAGTTCCAGCTCAAGCGACGTGCCGATTACCGTTCAAGCCCCGCTCCGGCCAGCGAAGCGCAAACGCCGGCTGCGCAGTCCGAGACTTCAAAGGCTCCAGCTGCGCAAACCCAGGCTGAACAGGATCAGGCACCGATCCCGCCTGCGTCACCCGATACGGCTCCCGAGTCTTTGCCGTCGGAACAACCGCAACAACCGGCACCTGAGCCCGCTCCGGCCCCGACGCCGGAAGTCGCTGCACCGCAAGGCGCGCAATGAATCTGATTAAGGACTGCCTGTGACTGGCTTGTTTATTACGCTTGAAGGCCCGGAAGGCGCCGGCAAGAGCACCAATCGCGAATACCTGGCCGAGCGTCTGCGCGCTGCCGGTATCGAGGTGGTGCTGACCCGCGAACCCGGTGGAACGCCATTGGCCGAGCGCATTCGCGAGTTGCTGTTGGCACCCGTTGACGAAGTGATGAACCCGGACACCGAACTGTTGCTGGTGTTTGCTGCGCGCGCCCAGCACCTGGCGGAGGTCATTCGTCCGGCGCTGGCCCGTGGCGCCGTGGTGTTGTGTGATCGTTTTACCGATTCGACCTACGCCTACCAGGGTGGCGGTCGCGGATTGTCGCTGGATCGCATCGCGACGCTGGAAACCTTTGTTCAGGGCGATTTGTGCCCTGACTTGACGCTGGTTTTCGACTTGCCGGTAGAGGTCGGGATGGCCCGCGCCAGTGCCCGTGGGCGCCTGGATCGCTTCGAGCTGGAAGGTCGGGATTTTTTCGAGGCCGTACGCAACGCCTTTCTCAAACGTGCTGCCGCGCAGCCGGCGCGTTATGTGCTGATTGATGCCGCGCAGCCACTGGCACAGGTCCAGCAATGTGTGGACGCCTTGTTGCCACGGCTGCTGGAGTTGGCCCGTGGCTGAAGCCTATCCCTGGCAAGACAGCCTCTGGCAGCAACTGGCCGGTCGTGCGCAGCACGCTCACGCTTATTTGCTGCACGGCCCGGCAGGAATCGGCAAGCGGGCTCTGGCCGAGCGGTTGATGGCCAGCTTGCTGTGCCAGCACCCGACTCCTGTCGGTGCCTGTGGCGAATGCAAGTCCTGCCTGCTGCTCAAGGCCGGCAGTCACCCCGACAACTACGTTCTGGAACCGGAGGAGGCGGACAAGGCGATCAAGGTCGATCAGGTCCGGGATCTGGTGAGCTTCGTGGTGCAGACTGCGCAATTGGGCGGGCGCAAAGTGGTGTTGATCGAGCCGGTCGAGTCGATGAACATCAATGCCGCCAACGCCTTGCTCAAAAGCCTGGAGGAACCTTCCGGCGATACCGTGCTGCTGCTGGTCAGCCACCAGCCCAGTCGTCTGCTGCCGACCATCAAGAGTCGTTGTGTACAGCAGGCGTGCCCGTTGCCGAGCGAAGCCATGAGCCTGGCGTGGCTGGCCGGCGCATTGCCGGACTGTTCGCAAGAGGAGCGTGGGGAACTGCTGACCCTGGCGGCGGGTTCGCCATTGGCTGCCGTCAACCTGCATGCCCAGGGCGTACGCGAACAGCGTGCGCAAGTGGTCGATGGCGTGAAGAAATTGCTCAAGCAGCAACAGTCGCCGACGCAGCTGGCCGAAGGCTGGAATGCGATTCCCTTGTTGCTGCTGTTCGACTGGTTCTGCGATTGGTCCGGTCTGATCCTTCGTTATCAGCTGACCCAGGATGAAGAAGGGCTTGGCCTGACGGACATGCGCAAGGTCATTCAATACCTGGCGCAGAAAACCGCCCAGGACAAGGTCTTGAATATTCAGGACTGGATTCTTGCCCAGCGTCAGAAGGTGCTGAGCAAAGCCAACCTGAACCGAGTGTTGCTGCTGGAAGCCTTGCTGGTCCAGTGGGCATCCTTGCCCGCCCAGCGATGAGCGTCCGGCCCTGGATGCTGCGCATCGGCCGTGCAGCTTCCAGGGGCAAGTCCGTGCTTTACTCAGTCAAATAGAACCCGTTTGGCCGGAGCATTGAACTCCGGCCGTCCCACTCAAACGATGTAAGTTGCAGCCCCTTTATGCTCGTAGATTCCCATTGCCACCTAGACCGACTCGACCTCGCCGCCCATGACGGCTCCCTGGATGCCGCTCTGGATGCGGCCCGCCAGCGCGGGGTAGGGCATTTTCTGTGTATCGGTGTCAGCGCCGATAATGCCGCTGACGTCAAAGCCCTGGCCGAACGCTATGACGATGTCGACTGTTCGGTCGGCGTGCACCCTTTGGATCTGCAGCCGGGCGAGGCGCCTGCGCTGGATTGGCTGTTGCAGGAGCTCAATCATCCTCGCGTGGTGGCGATCGGCGAAACCGGTCTGGATTACCACTACGAACCTGAAGCGGCACAGTTGCAGCAGCAATCCTTCCGATTGCACCTGCAGGCGGCACGGCAGACCGGCAAGCCCGTGATCATCCATACCCGTGGCGCACGTGCCGATACCTTGAATTTGCTGCGTGAAGCGGCACTGCCTCAGGCCGGTGTTCTGCATTGCTTTACGGAAGACTGGGAGATGGCCAAGGCCGCGCTGGATATGGGCTATTACATTTCCCTGTCCGGTATTGTCACGTTCCGCAATGCCGACGCGTTGCGCGATGTGGCGAGCAAGGTACCGGCCGACCGGTTGCTGGTGGAAACCGATTCGCCTTACCTGGCGCCGATTCCCTACCGGGGCAAGCCGAACCTGCCGCAGTATGTGCGTGAGGTAGCGGAATTTCTGGCAATGTTGCGTGGTGAGCCTTACGAGCGATTCGCTGCGCAAACCACCGAAAACTTCAAGCGGCTGTTTCCTTTGGCGCATGTAAAAGGCTGAATTGCAGGCAAAAAAAACCCGGGTTCTGGGGGGTGAATCCGGGTTAAGACCATTAGGAGTAAAACAATGGTACGCGGTCCGTTGGTACCAATATCGGCGTGACACTTGGGGGAGATGCCCCGCCGACAGTTCAAGTATTGATCAGTATTTCGCTCAGTCCAGTTTGTCTGTGTCGGTTTTTAAACAAATTTGGAATACGGGCGCTTCAGAAGAGTTCTCATCAACTGGCGACCTTGCAGGAAATCATCAAGAAACACAGGTATGGTTGGATGATCCGTGCATTTTTGCGCAATTTAGGCATAATACGCGGCTTCGAATTTTGACCCCTACAGACCTTTTCTTATGCACAAAGAACCTCGTAAGGTCCGTGAGTTTCGTCGCCGCGAGCAAGAAATTCTCGATACCGCGCTCAGCTGTTCCTCGAACAAGGTGAAGACAGTGTCACCGTCGAGATGATTGCTGATGCTGTCGGTATCGGCAAAGGCACGATCTACAAGCACTTCAAGTCCAAGGCCGAGATCTATCTGCGCCTGATGCTCGATTACGAGCGCGATTTGAATGCGCTGTTGCACTCTGCCGACGTCGACAAGGACAAGGAAGCCCTGTCGCGCGCGTATTTCGAATTCCGCATGCGCGATCCGCAGCGCTATCGCTTGTTCGATCGCCTGGAGGAAAAGGTGGTCAAGGGCAATCAGGTGCCGGAGATGATCGAGGAACTGCACAAGATACGTGCCTCGAACTTTGAACGCCTGACTCTGCTGATCAAGGGCCGCATCAGTGAAGGCAAGCTCGAAGACGTGCCGCCTTACTTCCACTACTGTGCCTCGTGGGCGCTGGTACATGGTGCGGTAGCGCTGTATCACTCGCCGTTCTGGAGCAATGTGCTGGAAGATCAGGAAGGCTTCTTCCAGTTCCTGATGGACATCGGCGTTCGCATGGGCAACAAGCGCAAGCGCGACACCGACACCCCGAGCAGCTGAGCCATTCAGTTGCCTTATAGCGCCATGATATTCACACCATGGCGCAGTGCTACAGGAATATACTCAGGCATAGGGCTTGCTAAAACTTGATTTGTGAGTCAAGTTTCAGCGGCCCGAATATTCTTTCGCCGGAGTGACCATGATCGTTGATCGTCAAGGCAGGCGTTTTCGCAATTTGCGTGTCAGCCTGACTTCAGCCTGCAATTACGCCTGTACTTACTGCGTGCCCAACGGCAAGCGGCTAGTGGCTGCCCAGGATGAGTTGTCGGCCGAATCCATGGCGCGCGGTGTGGCCTATCTGATCGAAGCGGCAGGCATCGAGCGTTTGCGCATCACGGGTGGCGAACCGCTGGTCAGCCCGAAACTCGAAACCTTCATGACCGCGGTCGGGCAGATGGGGCTGGAAGACATCAGCCTGACCACCAACGGTCAATTGCTGGCGAAAAAACTGCCTTTGCTGGTCAATGCCGGCATTCGACGCATCAATGTTTCCCTTGACACCCTGGACCCCAGTGCATTCCGCGGCATTGCCCGCGGCGGCGATCTGGCAACCGTGCTCGATGGCATGGAGCAGGCTCGTGCTGCGGGTATGAAGATCAAGGTCAACATGGTGCCGTTGCGCGGCCAGAACCTTGATCAGGTGATGCCGCTGCTCGATTACTGCCTGAAGCGTGGCTATGAGCTGCGCTTCATCGAGTTGATGCGCATGGGGCACCTGGCCAGCGACTCCAACGCCTTTGTGCAACAGTTCGTCAGTCTCCAGCAGTTGCTGAGCCTGATCGGCGAACGCTACGAGTATTTGCAGGCGAATGCGCCGATAGACGCGACGGCGGTTCGCTACGAAATCCCGGGTCATGGATATTTCGGCGTGATCGCCAATGAGAGCGTTCCCTTCTGTCGCACCTGTTCGCGCTTGCGTCTTTCTTCCACGGGCTGGCTGCATGGCTGCCTGTCATCGAGCAATCGCCACTATGTCGGCGATCTGCTGGACAAGCCGCGTCATCAAGCGCTGCCGGCCTTGCAGCGACTGCTGGTCAAGGCGTTGGCGGACAAGCAGGAAGTGGCATTTTCCGGTGGCGCGACCGTGATGAAGATTATCGGCGGCTGATCCGGCCCTATCGCGAGCGGGCTCGCTCCCACAAGGTTTACCCAATGCCTTGGGGGAGCGAGCTTGCTCGCGATGGCGATCTATCGTCAGCCACGTTCAGGAGCTGGCGCGGAAGCTGCATCCCACGGCCATTCGCCGGTTTTCCGTCACCGGCCTCTGGAGGATAGGATGCGTAGCCTGGTTTTGCTGCTGGCCGTTTTGGCCCTTGGCGGCTGCATGAATGTCAGCGATATGGCCGAAGGGACTCGCTACCATATGAGCGACGCAGGTCTGTTGGATCACAGCGACAGCCGTCGCGTGAACAACCTGCGCATTCAACCGGACTCGTTCGTCTACATCGCCCAAGGTGCCTTCATGCCACCGGGCAGTGCCGTGTATCCGCGCCCCAATGTGATCGCTGAAGTCGCTTTCGACGGTTTTGTCGAATATTTCCCGATGGTGCGCCGTGCACGCACGCCGGAAGGTCTTGACCAGGCGATGAGCGAAGCCCGTGCCGCCGGAGCCCATTACTTGCTCTATACCCGTTTTGCCAAGTCCGATGACCGTATCGGCAACTCGGATGAATGGCTGGATCAGGAAGCCCTGGATCGCCTCGGCATCGACTCCGGTGTGATTCAGATCATGTTGATCGAGACCAGCACCCAGTATTTGATCGATACTGCACGCATCAACAGTCGTGGCGGTTTGCTGACGTTCCATGACAAAAAACCAGAAGACCTGATGGGCCCGCCGCTGGAGCAATACGCTCGCAGCCTGTTGGGACTCAGCGACCAGTAAACCGGGAGATCGCCATGAGTGGCCCGCAAAAAGCCAACGACCTGTTGGGACAAATCCCCAAAACCCAGGGATTGCCTCCGGTCCACTTGTGGAACCCCGATTTCTGCGGCGACATCGATATGCGCATCGCCCGCGATGGCACCTGGTACTACCTGGGCACGCCCATCGGACGCAAGCCGATGGTCAAGCTGTTCTCCACGATTATTCGCCGCGATGGCGATGATTACTTCCTCATCACTCCGGTCGAGAAGGTCGGTATCAAGGTCGACGACGCACCCTTCGTGGCGATTGCGCTGGAGGTGGAAGGCGAGGGCGAGGCACAAGTCCTGCGCTTCACAACCAACGTCGATGAAACTGCCGAGGCAGGTGCTGAACATCCGATTCGTGTGCTGATCGATCCCGCGACGCAAGAACCGGCGCCTTACGTGCATGTGCGCAGCAACCTCGAAGCGCTGATTCACCGCAACGTGTTCTATCAACTGGTGGAGCTGGCGGTGAGTCGCGAGATCGAAGGGCAGCGCTGGCTGGGTGTTTGGAGTGGCGGCGAGTTTTTTCGCATCGGTCTTGAACCCTGACAGGTGATGCGGAGTTCGATCCCACTTCTGAATTTGTATTGGCTTTAATGGCGCCTTCGCTGTAGGAGCGAGGCTTGCCCGCGAAGACGTCATTAAGATCATTAAGGCCATTAAGGCCATTAAGGCCAATCTTCATCCCATCCATCCACTCCCTCAAATTTCCCTTGCTCGTTTCGAAGTGTTTCAGGTTCAATTTGTACATGATTAGACAGGTACGATTCGACAAGAAAAAAAGGGTGGTCGACGAACTCATCCGGCGTATTGAAAGCGGTCTGCTGGAAGACGGCTTTCATTTGCCGGGCGAGCATCAGTTGGCTCAAGAATTCAAAGTCAGCCGAGGTACGTTGCGTGAAGCCCTGGCCGAATTGAAACGGCGCAATTACATCGCGACGCAAAGCGGGGTGGGCTCCATTGTCACATTCGACGGTGTGGTGCTCGACCAGCGCAATGGCTGGGCCCAGGCCCTGGCCGATAGCGGCGCGCTGGTCAATACTGAAGTGCTGCGGCTGGAGGCGGTGACCCGTCCCGACCTGCTGTCACGCTTCGGCACTGACCAATTCATTACCCTCGACCGCCGCCGCCGTTCCAACGACGGCACGCTGGTTTCCCTCGAACGCTCATTGATGCCCGCAACCGGAGGCCTGGAAGGCTTGCCGCGGGTCGGTTTGATCGACAACTCCCTGACCATCACCCTGGCCGCCTATGGCTATATCGGTGAGCGCGGCGATCAATGGATCGGCGCCGAGCCGTTGAACGCCGAAGACGCCGAACTGCTCGGGCGCCCGGTCGGTACGGTGTTCCTCAAGGCCTTGCGCACCACCTACGACCGGCAAGACCGCTTCATGGAACAAGTGGAAAGCCTGCTTGACCCTGTGCATTTTCGCCTGCACCTGCAATTTGGAAACTCGAAATGACCCCCCGCAATCGAGCCTTGGGCGCTTTCTACGGCCTGGCCCTTGGCGATGCGCTGGGCATGCCCACCCAGTCGCTCAGCCGCGCCGAGATCAAGGCGCGTTTTGGTGAAATCATCGACTTGCAGGACGCCGGACCGCTGCAGCCGATTGCCGCCAACATGCCCAAAGGCTCGATCACCGATGACACCGAACAGGCGATCCTGGTCGGTCGGTTGTTGATTGAAGGCAAGGGCCGGATCGAGCCGGCACAGCTCGCCCAACGGTTGATCGAGTGGGAAGCCGAGATGCAGGCCAAGGGTTCGCAAGACTTGCTTGGCCCTTCGACCAAGCGCGCGATCGAGATGATTCTGGCCGGTCATTCACCGCAAGAGGCGGGGCGTTACGGTACGACCAACGGCGCGGCAATGCGCATCACGCCGGTCGGGATTGCCGCGGATGTGGCTGATCCCGACCGCTTCATCGAGGCGGTCGTACAGGCCTGTCAGGTCACGCACAACACCACGCTGGGTATCGCCAGTGCCGCGGCGGTAGCGGCGGTGGTCTCGGCCGGTATCAATGGCCTGGACTTGGGACAGGCATTGAGCCTGGGTCAGCAAGTCGCCCTGCAAGCGGAAAGTCATGGCCACTGGGTTGCCGGTGGGCGCATCGCTTCGCGCATCGAGTGGGCGCGCAGCATCAGCATCGACAGCGACAAAGCGAAACTTGCCGATTGGCTGTACGACGTGATCGGTACGTCGGTGGCTTCTCAGGAATCTGTCGTGGTGTCGTTTGCCCTGGCCGAACAGGTGGCCATTGGTGAAATGAACGCCTTCGATGCGCTGTGCATGGCCGCAGGTCTTGGCGGCGACACCGACACCATCGCGGCGATACTCGGTGCGATGTTGGGTGCGTGCCTGGGTCTTGAAAGCTGGCCTGTCGATATGATCGACAAGGTCAAGCAGGTCAATGGCCTGGAGCTGGAGCCTTTGGTAGAAGGGCTGCTCGCGTTGCGTTGACCTGGCTGACCCTTCCCCTGTAGGAGCGAGCATGCTCGCGATGGACGTCAACGATAACACTGGGTTACTGATACCCCGCGTCGTTCTCAAGTCCATCGCGAGCATGCTCGCTCCTACAGGGGGCTGCGCAAGCCAAATATCTGATTTGCCCACAACCACAATAAAGGCAACAGGAGCATTTTCATGAGTTCATCGAGCACCGGGCAGAACGCCGGGCAACTGGAAACCCGCGGTATCGAACCGGTGCCGGAGGGCGAGTGCAAGGGGCATCCGTTGCAGCTGTTCTGGGTCTGGTTCGCCGCCAACATCTCCATTCTCGGCCTGCCGCTGGGCGCGACGCTTGTGGCGTTTCGCGGCCTGGCGATCTGGCAGGCGATCATCGTGGCGATTCTTGGCGCCGCCGGTTCTTTCGCGGTGGTCGGGATCATCTCCATTGCCGGTCGTCGTGGCCGCGCGCCGAGCCTGACCCTGTCGCGTGCCATCTTCGGCGTGCGGGGCAACATCGGTCCGACGCTGGTGTCGTTGATGTCGCGACTGGGCTGGGAAACGGTCAACACCACCACCGCCGCATTCGTGCTGTTGTCGCTGTGCTCGATCCTGTTCGGCTCACCGGTGGAGGCCAAGAGCGCTCCAGTGCTGACCCTGGTGTTCATCGCGATTTTCGTGCTGTTGACGTTGTCCGTTTCCGGCCTGGGTCATGCCACCTTGCTGGTGATCCAGAAATGGGCGACCTATGTATTCGGTGCGCTGAACATTCTTGTCGGCGGCTTCCTCTGCGCCACTATCGACTGGAGCGCGGTGTTCAACGCTACGCCCGCGCCGATGAGCGCAATGATCATCGGCATTGGCACCATGGCCGCTGGTACCGGGATCGGTTGGGCCAATGCCGGTGCCGACATGTCGCGTTATCAGCACCGCAGCGTCAAGGCCGTGCGCCTGGTGGCGTCTGCGGCGTTCGGCGCGGGGATTCCGTTGGTGCTGTTGATTACCCTCGGCGGCCTGCTGTCGGTGGGCAACAATGATCTGGCCCAGGCCACTGACCCGATCATCGCCATTCGCGACATGCTGCCGACCTGGATGGCCGTGCCCTACCTGATCACGGCGTTCGGTGGCTTGCTGCTGTCGAACAACCTGTCGGTCTACTCCGCCGGCCTGACCACCCTGACCCTCGGCCTGAAGGTCAAGCGTGTCTATGCCGTGGTGGTGGACATCGTCGCGATCTTCGCCGGCTCCATCTACTTCATGCTGATTGCCGACAGTTTCTATGGCCCGTTCATCACGTTCATTTCCCTGCTGGCGGTGCCGATCACCGCGTGGGTAGGGATTTTCGTGGTCGACCTGATTCACCGTCACTACTACAGCCCCAAGGATCTGCTGGATGTCAGCCCGAGCAGTGCCTACTGGTATCGCGGTGGCATCGAGTGGCGTGCGTTCGGTGCCTGGGCGGTGGCGATCGTGCTCGGTTTCAGTTTCACCACCATTGGCACAACGGCGGAAAATGTCTGGTTCAAAGGCTATCTGTCCGATTCGTGGCTGGGGCACAACGGCCTTGGCTGGATCGTGACCTTCGTGGTTGCCGGTGGCATTTACCTTGTACTGGGCGGGGCGAAGGATCGTCGTGCCGCGCTGACCGAGAATGCCCATGCCTAAAATGCTGTATACCGGCCAGGTCATCATCGATCTGGTCATGGCCGTGGACCAATTGCCGAAAGCGGGTGGCGACGTGCTGGCGCAATCGGCGAGTTTCGAGGCCGGCGGCGGTTTTAACGTGATGGCCGCCGCCCGGCGCAACGGCTTGCCGGTGGTCTACCTGGGCCGCCACGGCACCGGGCGTTTTGGCGATCTGGCCCGTGAGGCGATGAAGGCCGAAGGCATTCGAATCGGCATTGCCCGGCCCGCCGAACGCGATACCGGTTTGTGCGTGGCGATCACCGATGCCTCTGCCGAACGCAGTTTTGTGTCCCATATCGGTGCCGAGGGCGAGCTGAGCGTCGAGGACCTTGCCGGCGCTTCAGTGGAGGTGGGTGATTTTGTCTGCGTCAGCGGCTACAGCCTGCTGCATGCGGGCAAGGCGCAAGTACTGGTGGACTGGGTGCTGAAGCTGCCGGATGGCGTCAAGGTAGTGTTCGATCCTGGGCCGTTGGTGGACTCACCGGACGCACCCTTGATGCAGGCGCTGCTGCCGCGTATCGATCTGTGGACCAGCAACGCCGTCGAGGCACTGCGGTTCACCGGCGCAACGGACATCGCACAAGCGCTGGAGCGCATGACCAGGCATTTGCCGGACAAGGTCCTGCTGGTAGTGCGTGATGGGCCGCAGGGCTGCTGGATCAGCCAAGGCTCGCAATGTCGGCATGTGCCGGGATTCAAGGTTGAGGCGGTGGACAGCAACGGCGCTGGCGATGCCCATGCCGGCGTGTTTGTGGCGGGATTGGCGCAAGGGCTGTCGGCGTTCGACGCCGCGCGTCGGGCCAACGCGGCAGCGGCGCTGGCAGTGACACGTTGGGGGCCGGCGACCTCGCCGGGCACTGCCGAGGTGGATGAGTTGATCCGCAAGACTTTCGGCGTCTGATCGAATGCCATCGCGAGCAGGCTCGCTCCCACACTGGACCTGTTAACAACACAACGCCTTTGTGGGAGCGAGCCTGCTCGCGATAGGGCCTTCCCATCAGTCCGGTACTCACCTGCATTGCTCAGAATGGCCAGGTGGTGCGGCAACTATTGGCTTGTTCCTCCTTCGGCGCCCGAGCCACCGGTGATGGTTTTCGAGCCGGTATTGTCGGTGGCCTTGCGGTCGGGCAGGTTCACGCCGCCCTGACGGCCCCTGTCGTTGCCTTGAGTCCGTGGATCGGTTCCGGTCGAGGGCGGCAGGTTGTTGTCGACGGCCGCACCGTCGGTGTTCATGCCCGGGGCGCTCTGGATGGCGGGGGCACGGGGCTTCTCGACCGGATTGGTCGGGCCGGTGCCGGACGCCGTGTTCGCCGCGACGGCGAGCGGGGACAGCAGGGCGGCGAGGGCGAGGGCGGTCAACCTGGGCGTGATCATGGTGGTGTCTCCATTGAATGAGAGTCCTCACCTGATGTTGGTCCGCCCCCGTTTCGAATAGGTGCCTGGTGAACGACGAATGGTTCAGGCCTGTTGCAAGGCCCTGGCCGTGGAAATCCGGCGCCAGACCAGGCGACCCACAGTAATCAGCCAGTTGAGCGCGGCGACCGCCAGCACGGTGAGCAGCAGGACCGACATTCCTTGTTCGACGATGATTTTCCCGGCCAGCAGCGGGAAGCCGAAGACGCCGATGAAGTACGACAGGCTGAACAGCAGCAGGGATTGGGCGGTGGTGCCATTGGGTGCCTCATTGGCAGCCAGGCCATTGATCACTGAATAGGTCAGCCCGTAACCAACCCCGAGCATCACCGCGGCCAGCACGTAGCTCAAGCCGTCGTCGACCACGAAGCCGAACATCAGGATCGAGCCCAGCATCAAGCCTGACAACAGGCACGACGCGCGCAACGGATCGCGCTTGACCACGATGCCGGCGATCAGCATGCGACTGCTGATCGCCGCACTCATGAATCCAAGGAAAAACAGCGAATAGTCAAGTGAGCGAGCCGCCGCGTAACTGGTCTGGAAACTCGACAGACCACCGAACACACAGCCGCCGAGGCCAACCATGATGATCGGCAGCACCGCCCTGGATGACAGCACCTGTGCCGCCGCCCCCCAGGAAATCCTCGACACGACCGTGGATTGCACCGAGGCATTTTTCAATTGGCGATCCAGCCGCCAGAACAGCAGCACACCGACCAGGCTGGCCAGCGCGGCGAGATAGAACGCTGCCGTAACCGGATAGCCCAAGGCGCTCGCAGCACGCCCCAGCAACGGGCCGCTGCCGATGCCGGTCATCATGCTGCCTGAGAGCAAGGCAAAGTATTTGGCGCGTTGTGCCGGGGTGACCAGGCTCGCGACGATGATCGGCCCGAGGGTGTAGAACACGCCCCAGCCCAAACCCAACAGCAAACCGAAAAACAGCAGCAGCTGACCGAAGCCCGGCGTCAATGCAAAGCCCAGGCTGGCGGCCACCAGCAAGATGCCGAACAGTGCCACCGAACGGGCAGCGCCGAGCAGGTCGGACAGGTGACCGGACACTATCACCGCGGCAAAGGTGCTGAGCATCGCCGCCGAGATCACGCTGCCGGCATCGTGTTCGTTACCTCCGCGCGAGCCGATCAGCAGCGACAGCAAAAAGGTCGAGCCGTAGGACAGCGAGAGCAGGTAGCTGGCCAGGCAGAACAGGCCGAATAACTTGCCGGAAACGGGAGGTGTTGCGGTAGACATGAAACGGTTCCTTGACCAGATAAATGCGCAGGGCCCCTATCTACCACGTCGGGCGTCTGTGTTAGGTCCGAGGTTCGCGATGCCAGGGTTAGCGCTGGCCGGAGTAACACCCCGCCCCCCTGTAGGAGCGAGCAAGCTCGCGATGAACGATGGGGCACCGCGGGATGTCAGATACCCAGCGTTATCGTTGACGACCATCGCGAGCGTGCTCGCTCCTACACAGGGGGCGTGGCGATCGGCGAGCCCCCTCGCCATGGCCCGTGCGCCGACATAGTATGGCGTTTTCCATTTCCGACAAGGCACGTCCATGACGATTGAAATCCGCCCGGCGACTCCCAGTGATGCTCCGCAAATTCTCGCGTTCATCACTGAACTGGCCGACTACGAACGTGCCCGCCATGAAGTCATAGCCAGCGTTGCCGACATCGAGCGCAGCCTATTCAGCGAAGGTGCCACTGCCCACGGTCTGATCTGCTTGCGCGAGGGGGTGGCAATCGGTTTTGCAGTGTTCTTCTTCAGTTACTCCACATGGCTGGGCAGCAACTGCCTGTACCTGGAGGACCTTTACATCACGCCGGAACAGCGCGGCGGCGGCGCCGGCAAAACCTTGCTGCGTCATCTGGCAAAAATCGCCTGTGCCAATGATTGCGGTCGTTTTGAATGGAGCGTGCTGGAATGGAACACGCCGGCCATTGAGTTCTACAAGTCCCTGGGCGCCCAGCCACAGGAAGAATGGGTTCGCTATCGCATGGATGGAAAGGTCTTGCGAGAGTTCGCCGAAGGTCATTAATCGCCCCTGAAAGATCACAGCCTCCGGCAGCGCCTGCAGACACACCTGCAGGCGCTGCCGGAGGCTGTGATCTTTTTTTGTTCTCGTCTCAATATATGGGATTGATATTTATATATTGAGATTTTGTGGCGCCAAGGTTTATAGTCCCGCTCACTCACTGCCAAGAACAGAACAGGTGAAGCGATGCTGGCGCAATTGATCGCCCTCGATTGGGGGACGACCTCATTACGAGCTTACAAACTTGCCGCGGGTGGCCAGGTGCTCGAACAGCGCTCGCTGTCGTCGGGGATCATGCAGTTGCCCAAGGCGCCGAAGGTCATCGGCGGTCAGCCGTGCACCGATGGTTTCGAGCTGGCTTTCGATGAGGCCTGCGGTGACTGGCTCGACGCCCAACCCGGCTTGCCGGTGATTGCCTGCGGCATGGTGGGCAGCGCCCAGGGTTGGCGTGAAGCGGCTTATTGCGAGACGCCGGCGAACGTCGCCAACCTCGGAACCTCCCTGCAAATCGTCCGCAGCCTTCGCGGTGTCGACGTGCATATCGTGCCGGGTGTGATTCAACGTTCGCGCCTGCCCAATGTGATGCGCGGCGAAGAAACCCAGGTGCTCGGTGTCTTGCACAGCCTGGCGGGCGAGGCGGGCACCGATGTGTTGATCGGTCTTCCGGGTAGCCACTCCAAATGGGTGCAAGTGGCCGATGGCTGCATCGAGCATTTCGACACCTTCATGACCGGTGAAGTCTTCGCCGTACTCAGCGAGCACAGCATTCTGGGGCGCACCCAGCAACGCGGTGGGGCGTTCGACGGCCAGTCCTTTGATCGCGGCGTGCAGGTGGCGTTGTCGGCGGAGGGCGAAATGGGCCTGCTGTCGACCTTGTTCAGCGCCCGCAGCCTGGGACTGACCGGTGAACTCGCCGCCTCGGCGCAACCCGATTATCTGTCCGGCCTGTTGATTGGCCACGAATTGTCAGCGCTTGCCAACGTCCAGCGACGCCGGCGCAACGATGGACAATTGCCCTCGATCATCCTGATCGGCAACAGCCATTTATGCAGCCGCTACAGCCGGGCGCTCGACGCCTGCGGTTTTGCCCGGGTGACCCTGGCCGAGCAGGCCACCGAGCGTGGGCTGTGGCAGTTGGCGCTGGCCGCCGGGCTGATTTCGCCTGCCCCATCCCGTTAACCCTGAGTGGAGTCCCGACATGCTCAAACAAGCACTGGCGCAAAACGGTCTGATCGCGATCCTGCGCGGCCTGCGCCCACAAGAAGCAGCTGCCATCGGAGAGGTTCTGTATGCGGCCGGATTTCGCGTCATCGAGGTGCCGCTCAATTCCCCTGAACCGTACGAAAGCATCCGCATTTTGCGCAGCACCTTGCCTGCCGATTGTCTGATCGGGGCGGGTACGGTGCTGACCCCCGAGCAGGTCGAGCAGGTGAAAGCGGCAGGCGGCCAAGTCATCGTCATGCCGCACAGCGATGCCAAGGTGTTGCGCGCGGCAAAAGCGGCCGGGCTGTACCTGTCTCCCGGTGTCGCCACGCCGACCGAAGCCTTTGCGGCGCTGGCCGAAGGCGCAGACGTCCTGAAGATGTTTCCAGCCGAGCAAATGGGGCCGGCAGTCGCCAAGGCGTGGCTGGCGGTGCTGCCCGCCGGAACCCTGCTGGTGCCGGTCGGCGGCATCACCCCGGACAACATGCAGGTATTTATCGATGCTGGCGTCAAGGGCTTCGGCCTCGGTTCCGGTCTGTTCAAGCCGGGCATGACCGCGCAGCAAGTGGCGGCCAATGCGCAGGCCTACGTCGCCGCCTGGAAAACCCTTCGCTAAGACTTTTTTGGCGCTGCGAGCGCTGCATCCAACAAGAGAGACCCTCAGATGAAAATCACCAAACTGACCACCTTCATCGTTCCTCCGCGCTGGTGCTTCCTCAAGGTCGAGACCGACGAGGGCGTGACAGGCTGGGGCGAACCGGTGGTCGAAGGTCGAGCGCACACCGTGGCCGCCGCCGTTGAAGAATTGTCCGACTACCTCATCGGCAAGGACCCGCGCAATATCGAAGACATCTGGACCGTGTTGTACCGCGGCGGCTTCTACCGTGGCGGCGCGATCCACATGAGCGCCCTGGCCGGCATCGACCAGGCGTTGTGGGACATCAAGGGCAAGGCGTTGGGCGTGTCGGTCAGCGATCTGCTGGGTGGTCAGGTGCGCGACAAGATTCGCGTGTATTCGTGGATTGGCGGTGACCGGCCGGCCGACACCGCGCGGGCGGCGAAAGAAGCAGTCAGCCGTGGTTTCACCGCCGTGAAAATGAACGGCACCGAAGAACTGCAATTTCTCGACACCTTCGAAAAAGTCGACCAGGCCCTGGCCAACGTCGCCGCGGTGCGTGATGCGGTGGGACCGAACGTCGGGATCGGCGTGGACTTCCATGGCCGGGTACACAAGCCGATGGCCAAGGTGCTGATGAAAGAACTCGACCCCTACAAGTTGATGTTCATCGAAGAACCGGTCCTGAGCGAAAACTACGAAGCATTGAAGGAGCTGGCGCCGCTGACCAGCACGCCGATTGCCCTCGGTGAGCGGCTGTTCTCGCGTTGGGACTTCAAGCGTGTACTCAGTGAAGGCTATGTCGACATCATCCAGCCCGATGCGTCCCATGCCGGCGGCATCACCGAAACCCGCAAGATCGCCAACATGGCCGAAGCCTATGACGTGGCGCTGGCGTTGCATTGTCCGCTGGGTCCGATTGCCCTGGCGGCGTGCCTGCAACTGGACGCGGCTTGCTACAACGCATTCATCCAGGAGCAGAGCCTGGGCATCCATTACAACGAAAGCAACGACTTGCTCGATTACGTCAAGGACGCGCGGGTGTTCGATTACGACAAAGGCTTCGTGAAAATCCCGAATGGTCCAGGCCTGGGCATCGAGATCAACGAAGAGTACGTGATCGAACGCGCGGCGGTCGGCCACCGCTGGCGCAACCCGATCTGGCGCCACGCCGATGGCAGCTTTGCCGAGTGGTGAGTGCCTGATACCCAATTGATCCCCTGTGGGAGCGAGCCTGCTCGCGATGAAGGTGGCCCATCCAGCATTGATGTTGCCTGACACACCGCCATCGCGAGCAGGCTCGCTCCCACAGAGGCAGTGCGAAGCTTCAAAACGACCTCAATAACCATAAGAAGAGGCACACCCCATGCAACCGCAAACCCTCACCGGGCAGGCGTCTTTGGTCACGCCCAGCCGCAAGCGTTTTTTCATCATGGTCTTGCTGTTCATCACCGTGGTGATCAACTACCTGGATCGCAGTAACCTGTCGATTGCCGCGCCGGCGCTAACCAGCGACCTGGCCATCGATCCGATTCACGTCGGCCTGATTTTCTCCGCCTTCGGCTGGACCTACGCGGCCATGCAGATCCCCGGCGGCTGGCTGGTGGACAGGGTGCCACCGCGAATTCTCTACAGCATTGCGCTGTTGCTGTGGTCGGCGGCCACGGTGATGCTGGGTTTCGCTGCCAGTTTCATCGCACTGTTCGTACTGCGCATGGCGGTCGGTGCCCTGGAAGCACCGGCGTATCCGATCAACAGCCGCGTGGTGACAACCTGGTTTCCGGAGCGCGAGCGCGCCACGGCCATTGGTTTCTATACCTCCGGGCAGTTCGTCGGCCTGGCGTTTCTGACGCCGGTATTGGCCTGGCTGCAACATGAGTTCGGCTGGCACATGGTGTTTGTCACCACGGGTGCGGTGGGCATTCTCTGGGCCGTGATCTGGTACGCGGTGTATCGCGAACCACGGGATTTCAAGGGCGCCAACGACGCCGAAATCGATCTGATCCGCGAAGGCGGCGGGTTGGTGGATATCCAGTCCGAGCAACGTAACGTCAAGGCCAAATTCAGTTGGGCTGACCTCGGCATTGTTCTGAGCAAGCGCAAGCTCTGGGGGATCTACCTCGGACAGTTTTGCCTCAACTCGACGTTGTGGTTTTTCCTGACGTGGTTCCCGACTTACCTGGTGAAGTACCGCGGCATGGATTTCATCAAGTCCGGTTTGCTGGCGTCGTTGCCGTTTCTGGCGGCCTTTATCGGCGTGCTGTGCTCGGGATTCTTCTCGGATTTCCTGATTCGTCGTGGTTGTACCGTCGGATTCGCCCGCAAGTTGCCGATCATCAGCGGACTGCTGATCTCCACCTCGATCATCGGCGCGAACTTTGTTGAGTCGACGCCGCTGGTGATTGCCTTCCTCGCCCTGGCCTTTTTCGGCAATGGCCTGGCGTCGATCACCTGGTCGCTGGTCTCCACCCTGGCCCCGGCACGGTTGCTCGGGCTGACCGGCGGCGTGTTCAACTTCATCGGCAACCTGTCGGCCATTGCCACGCCAATCGTCATCGGCTTCCTCGCCAATGGTGAGTCCTTTGCGCCAGCGATTACCTACATCTCGGTTCTGGCGTTGATGGGCGCGCTTTCCTACGTGTTGCTGGTGGGCAAGGTCGAGCGTATCAAGTTGTAGTCGCAGCGGGAGGGCGACCATAATGCCGCCCGTTCACTCGCTCAACGGTAAAGGCTGGATATGCAGGAAGACGCCCAAAAAAACGCCAAGGACGCCGCGCCGACCGGTACACAGACACTGCTTCGCGGTCTGGGTGTGGTCCAGGCCGTGGCCAGTGGCGCCCGCGATCTGAAGGCCATCGCCGGGCTGATCGGCACCACGCGCAGCACCACTCATCGCCTGGCCAGTTGCCTGGTGGAGGAACGTTATCTGCGCGTCGTCCCGCAAGTCGGCTATCTGTTGGGCCCCAAGCTGATCGAGCTGGGGTTTCAGGCGCGTGAGGAGTTACCGCTTGCGACCCTGGCCGGGCCTTACCTGGATGAGTTGTCGGCCTTGACCGGCGACACCATTCACCTGGCCATCCGCGAAGGCGACGAGGTGCTGTACCTGCACAAGAATCCGGGTCGCAACGGCCCGGAGATGCGCTCTCGGGTTGGGCATCGCATGCCATTGGCGCGCACCGGAATCGGCAAGGCGCTGATGCTCGACGACACACCAAAAGAGTGGCAACGGCTGTATGAAGTCAGCCTGCCAGCGGGTGGGAAAAACCAGTTCTGGCCGCAGCATCCGGAGCAGTCCTGGGAGCAGTTCGAGCGGCGCATGGTCGAGTACGTGGCCGGCGGCTACGCCTTCGACCTGGAGGACAACGAACCCTCGATCCGCTGCGTGGCGGCACCGGTTCGCGATGCGAGCCAGCGCATCGTTGCCGGCATCAGTATTGCCAGTACCGTGCCGTACATGCCGCTGGAGAAAATGGCCGAGTTGATTCCCCTGATCAAAGGCGTTGCGGCGCGCTTGTCGGCGGAGCTTGGCGCAAAAAACTGACCTGCAAAGCCCTCTCTGTAGGAGCGAGCATGTTCGCGATGGTAGACGGGGCACCGCGGGGCATCTGGTTCCCCGCGTGATCGTTGAGGACCATCGCGAGCATGCTCGCTCCTACAGGAAGATGTGCATTTTCATAAATCGCAGGCAACAAAAAGGCCCCCGTTCGGGAGCCTCCTTGTTCGGGCGTTCGACTTACATGTTCGGGTAAGTCGGGCCGCCGGAACCTTCCGGCGTCACCCAGGTGATGTTCTGTGCAGGGTCCTTGATGTCGCAGGTCTTGCAGTGAACGCAGTTCTGGGCGTTGATCTGGAAGCGCTTCTCGCCATCTTCCTTGGTCACCACTTCATACACGCCGGCCGGGCAATAGCGTTGGGCCGGTTCGTCGTACAGCGGCAGGTTCTTGGCCAGCGGGATGCTCGGGTCGGTCAGCCGCAGGTGGCACGGTTGTTCTTCTTCATGGTTGGTACCGGAGATGAACACCGAGCTCAGTTTGTCGAAGCTGATCTTGCCGTCGGGTTTCGGGTAGTCAATCTTCTTGCAGTCGGCCGCCAGCTTCAGGCAAGCGTAATCCGGCTTGGTATCGTGCAGGGTGAACGGCAGTTTGCCACCGAAGATGTTCTGATCCAGCCAGTTGAAGCCGCCGCCGACGATGGCGCCGAACTTGTGGATCGCCGGACCGAAGTTGCGGCTGGCGAACAGCTCTTCGTAGAGCCAGCTCTTCTTGAACGCGTCGACGTAAGTGGTCAGCTCTTCAGTGCCGTCCTTGTCGGCAAACAGTGCGTCGGCCACGGATTCGGCGGCCAGCATGCCGGACTTCATCGCGGTGTGGCTGCCCTTGATCTTGGCGAAGTTCAGGGTGCCCAAGTCGCAACCGATCAGTGCGCCGCCCTTGAAAACCATTTTCGGCAGCGAATTCAGGCCGCCCTTGCAGATGGCGCGGGCGCCGTAGCTGATGCGTTTGCCACCTTCCAGGTACTGCTTGAGCACCGGGTGGTGCTTGAGGCGCTGGAATTCGTCGAACGGCGACAGGAAGGTGTTGCTGTGGACAGGTCGACGATCAGACCAACGACCACCTGGTTGTTTTCCAGGTGATAGAGGAAGGAGCCACCGGTGTTCTCGGTGCCCATGATGTCCATCGGCCAACCGGCGGTGTGCACCACCAGGCCTGGCTGATGCTTGGCCGGGTCGACTTCCCAGATTTCCTTCAGGCCGATGCCGTAGTGCTGGGCGTCGGCATCGCTGTCGAGCTTGAAACGCTTGATCAGTTGCTTGCCGATGTGGCCACGGCAGCCTTCGGCGAACAGCGTGTACTTGCCGCGCAGTTCCATGCCTGGGGTGTACATGCCTTCTTTAGGGTTGCCTTCGCGGTCAACGCCCATGTCACCGGTGATGATCCCGCGGACCACGCCGTTCTCGTCGAACAGCGCTTCCTGGGCGGCGAAGCCTGGGTAGATTTCCACGCCCAGGTTCTCGGCCTGTTGAGCCAGCCAGCGGCACAGGTTGCCCAGGGAAATGATGTAGTTGCCTTCGTTGTGCATGGTCTTGGGCACAAAGAAGTCAGGGATTTTCTGCGCGCTTTCAGCGTTCTTCAGCACGAAGATGTCATCGCGGGTCACTGGCGTGTTCAGCGGCGCGCCGAGTTCTTTCCAGTCCGGGAACAGTTCGTTCAGGGCGCGTGGTTCGAACACGGCACCGGACAGGATGTGAGCACCGACTTCCGAGCCTTTTTCAACCATGTCTGTGCGGCCAGCAACACCAGCATGCCCACAATGGGTGTACCGGCCTTGTTGGTGATGGCGAAGACCGACAG
>NZ_JBNNVQ010000091.1:0-24313 GCF_050280625.1 Pseudomonas sp. NPDC089569 | reverse complement strand
CAGAACGACCTGGACATCTACATGAACGTCGCGGAGAACGATATCAACATGGCCGCCATGGAGAACAAGGCCCTCAACAACTTCAACTCCAGCGCCGTGCTGGCCCGCGCCGAAACCGCCACCGACGCCGCGCACCAGCGGGTCGAAGCCATCGTGGCCCACGAATACTTCCACAACTGGTCGGGCAACCGCGTGACCTGCCGCGACTGGTTCCAGCTGTCGCTCAAGGAAGGCTTCACCGTTTTCCGCGATTCCCACTTCTCCGCCGACATGAACTCGGCCACGGTCAAGCGTATCCAGGACGTGGCTTACCTGCGTACCCACCAGTTTGCCGAAGACGCCGGTCCCATGGCCCACGCCGTGCGCCCGGACAGCTTCATCGAGATCTCCAACTTCTACACCCTGACCGTGTACGAAAAGGGTTCGGAAGTGGTCGGCATGATTCACACCTTGCTCGGCGCCGAAGGTTTCCGCAAAGGCAGTGACCTGTACTTCGAACGCCACGATGGCCAGGCCGTGACCTGCGATGACTTCATCAAGGCCATGGAAGACGCCAACGGTGTCGACCTGACCCGCTTCAAACGCTGGTACAGCCAGGCCGGCACGCCACGCCTGGCGGTCAGCGAGGCTTATGACGAGACTGCGAAAACCTACAGCCTGACTTTCCACCAGAGCTGCCCGCAAACTCCGGACAAGGTTGAGAAGCTGCCGTTCGTGATTCCTGTGGAACTCGGCCTGCTCGACAGCAAGGGTGGCGAGATCGCCCTGCGCCTTGCCGGTGAAGCGTCGGCGCAAGGCACTTCGCGGGTCATCTCGGTGACCGAGGCCGAACAGACCTTCACTTTCGTCGACATCGTCGAAAAGCCGCTGCCGTCGCTGCTGCGCGGTTTCTCGGCTCCCGTGAAACTGAGCTTCCCTTACAACCGCGATCAGTTGATGTTCCTGATGCAGCATGACCGCGATGGTTTCAATCGCTGGGATGCCGGCCAGCAACTGTCGGTACAGGTGCTGCAGGACTTGATCGCCCAGCAGCAGAAGGGTGAAACGCTTGCGCTGGATCAGCGACTGGTGTCGGCCTTGCGTACCGTGCTGTCCGATGAGTCGCTGGATCAGGCCATGGTGGCCGAGATGCTGTCGCTGCCAAGCGAAGCCTACCTGACCGAAATCAGCGAAGTGGCGGATGTCGAGGCCATTCACATCGCCCGCGAGTTTGCCCGCAAGCAGCTCGCCGATGCGTTGTTCGACGGTTTGTGGTCGCGTTACCAGGCCAACCGCGAATTGTCGAAGCAGACTGCCTACGTGGCCGAGGCCGAACATTTCGCCCGTCGCGCCTTGCAGAACATTGCGCTGTCCTACCTGATGCTCAGCGGCAAGCCGCAGGTGCTGGAGGCGACGCTGGAGCAGTTCGACGCGTGCGACAACATGACCGAGCGCCTGACGGCGCTGGCGGTGTTGGTCAATTCGCCATTCGAGGAACAGAAAGCCGCGGCGCTGGCCAGGTTCGCCGAGCACTTCGGCGATAACCCGCTGGTCATGGACCAGTGGTTCAGTGTCCAGGCCGGCAGCGTGTTGCCCGGCGGCTTGGATCGGGTCAAGGCGTTGATGCAGCACCCGGCGTTCAACATCAAGAACCCGAACAAGGTGCGGGCACTGATTGGTGCGTTCGCCGGACAGAACCTGATCAACTTCCATGCCGCCGATGGTTCGGGGTATCGCTTCCTGGCGGATCTGGTGATCGAACTCAATGGCTTCAATCCGCAGATCGCTTCACGCCAACTGGCACCGCTGACTCGCTGGCGCAAGTATGACGACGCGCGTCAGGCTTTGATGAAAGGGGAGCTGGAGCGCATTCGGGCTTCGGGGCAGTTGTCCAGTGATGTGTTCGAGGTGGTCAGCAAGAGCCTGGCCTGAATCTGCTGTTGACCTTGGCGGCCCTTGGGCCGACCAAGGCTGTGGCTGATTTCTGTGGGAGCTGGCTTGCCAGCGATGGCGGCCTGATAGCCGACCCGCATTTTGCGGATGTACTCGGTCCACTGTAGGAGCCAGGCTTGCCGGCGAAGGCGGCCTGGTAGTTGAGCTGATTCTGGCGGGTACACCACGAATCCTGTGGGAGCTGGCTTGCCAGCGATGGTGGCCTGATAGCCGACCTGCATTTTGTGGATGTACCTAATCCAAATGTGGGAGCGAGCCTGCTCGCGATGGCGGCCTGACAGCCAACCGTGATTTTGGAGGGTGTACATATCCATTACTGCGGTAACGACGGCTTATGGTTTCGCCCTTACGGTGACTTACTTTTTTGACAAGCGCCTAAAAAAAGGTAAGCAAAAAAACGCTCGCCCCGGCGTCCGGCCCCTCGCCAAGGCAAGGGGTTCCTTCGCTCCGGTATTCATCCGGGAAGCATTGCCCTCCGGTCCGCTGCGCTTGACCTACATGCAATGTGTTCGACTGCGTCGAACGGCGCTGCGCGCCCATCCCCGGATGAACACCTGCGCTCAGCCTCCCGAAGGGGCGGGTGGGAAGGGGCGGGTGGGCGTAGGAGCCAGGCTTGCCGGCGAAGGCGATCTCAGGTCTGTCTTCGCCGGCAAGCCTGGCTCCTACAGCGGTACATGCCCCCTCGAGAGGCCGAGTGGAGGTTCTGCGCAGTGGGCAACCCGGCATGGATGCCGGGTTAGCCGCCCTCGGCCACGGATGGCCGATGGCGGCGGGCCCACGGAACAGGACCGGAGCGAGGGAACCCGTAGCGCAGCGCAGGGCCGAACGAAAGGGGCAAGAGCCCTTGGTTACTTGGGGCTCTTCCAAGTAACCCGCCGTAAGGGCGGAACCCTAAGTGGCCGCTACCCAAGAAACGGATCTGTCCCCAAACCCAAACCCAAACCCAAACCCAAACCCAAACCCAAACCCAAACCCCAATCACCCAACCTGATACCCAATCATTCAGAAAAAAACCACACCCCTGCGGTTAACAAAAGATAACGCGGCGTCGATTGTCAGACGTTTAAAAACACCGATAGGATAAGCCAGCTTCCGAAGGGGCTCTGGATTGCGGGTTTCAGGACCATGTTCCGAAACGGCGCGTCCGGATGAGCACCCTTGCGGCGCCCTGAAAGGTTGAATGACCTAACAATAATAATGGGGGAAGGTCTATGAGTGAGCCTGTCATGGGTGTGGGTATCTGCCGCCCGCCGGCAATACGCAAATACGCGTTGCTGGCCACAGCGCTCTCGCTGTTGGGCTGTGCCGCATGGTCGGCACCGGTGCTGGCGGCTGATGCGCCGGCATCCGACACTGTTTATTCCGTTGAATCGGCCAAGGCCAGCAAAAGCCTGTTACTCGACGTCGTGCACGCAGGCAAGCGCCTGGTGGTAGTCGGGGATCGTGGGCACATTCTGTATTCCGATGACCAGGGTACGACCTGGACCCAGGCCAAGGTGCCGACACGGCAACTGTTGACCTCGGTCTTCTTTGTCGATGACAAGCACGGTTGGGCCGTCGGCCACGATGCACAGATCCTCGCCAGCGAGGACGGCGGCGTCACCTGGACCAAGCAATTCGAAGATCTCAAACGTGAATCGCCGCTGCTCGATGTCTGGTTCAAGGACGTCAACAGCGGCTTCGCCGTGGGTGCCTACGGTGCCCTGATGGAAACCACCGACGGTGGCAAGCATTGGGAAGACGCCAGCGATCGCCTGGACAACCAGGACCAGCTCCATCTCAACGCCATCACGGCGGTCAAGGATGCGGGGCTGTTCGTTGTCGGGGAGCAGGGCAGCATGTTCCGTTCCGCCGACTGGGGCCAGACCTGGGAAAAGCTCGAAGGCCCATACGAAGGTTCGTTGTTTGGCGCGATCGGTACCGCTCAAGCCAACACACTGCTGGTCTATGGCCTGCGCGGCAATCTCTATCGTTCCACGGATTTCGGCAGCACCTGGCAGCAGGTCGAACTGAAGGCCGAGCGCGGTGACCTGGAGTTCGGTCTGTCGGGCGGCACGCTGCTCGACGACGGTTCCATCGTAATCGTAGGCAACGGCGGTTCGGTGATCAGCAGCAGTGACAACGGCGAGACGTTCAGTGTCTTCAATCGTCGGGATCGCATCTCGCTCTCTTCGGTGGTTGCGGCCGGCAACGGCAATCTGATTCTGGCTGGACAGGGCGGCGTTCGCGCCACTTCGCCAAACGGCGCCGAGCTGGGCAAATGAGCCTGGTCAATAATAAGAAGGCGGGGCTATGACTTCCTTGAGTACTCATCATCAGGACAAGGCGACGTTTCTTGAACGCCTGATCTTCAACAACCGCCCGGCAGTGATCACCATCTGCCTGCTGGTCAGTATTTTCCTGTTCTGGCAGGCGACGCTGATCCGGCCGTCCACCAGCTTCGAAAAAATGATCCCGCTCGAGCATCCCTTCATCCAGAAGATGATGGAGCATCGCAACGACCTGGCGAACCTGGGCAACACCGTGCGCATTTCGGTGGAAGCCACCGATGGCGACATCTTTTCCAAGGAGTACATGGAGACCCTGCGCCAGATCAACGACGAGGTGTTCTACATCTCCGGTGTCGACCGTTCGGGCCTCAAGTCGCTGTGGAGTCCGAGCGTACGCTGGACCGAAGTGACGGAGGAGGGCTTCGCCGGCGGTGAAGTGATCCCGCAGAGCTATAACGGCTCCCAGGCCAGCCTCGACCTGCTGCGCAACAACGTGCTCAAGTCCGGCCAGGTCGGGCGCCTGGTGGCCAACGACTTCAAGTCGAGCATCGTTGACATTCCGCTGCTGGAGTCCTACCCGGACCCACAAGACCAGGGCAAATTGCTGCCGCTGGACTATCGGAAGTTCTCCCACGATCTGGAAGAGAAAATCCGCGACAAGTTTGAAAAACAGAACCCCAACGTCAAGATCCACATCGTCGGATTCGCCAAGAAGGTCGGCGACCTGATCGATGGCCTGGTGATGGTGGTGATGTTCTTCGGGGTCGCCTTCGTCATTACCCTGATCCTGCTCTACTGGTTCACCAACTGCATGCGCAGTACCGTGGCGGTGTTGAGCACGACGCTGGTGGCGGTCGTCTGGCAGTTGGGCCTGATGCACTTCTTCGGTTTCGGTCTCGACCCCTATTCGATGCTGGTGCCGTTCCTGATCTTCGCCATCGGCATTTCCCACGGCGTGCAGAAGATCAACGGTATCGCTTTGCAGTCGAGTGAGGCGGACAACGCCTTGACCGCGGCCCGCCGCACGTTCCGCCAGCTGTTCCTGCCGGGGATGATCGCCATCCTGGCCGACGCCGTGGGCTTCATTACGCTGCTGATCATCGACATCGGCGTGATCCGCGAACTGGCCATTGGTGCGTCCATCGGTGTGGCGGTGATCGTGTTCACCAACCTGATTCTGCTGCCGGTGGCGATTTCCTATGTCGGCATCAGTAAGCGCGCCGTGGCCCGCAGCAAGAAAGACGCAACCCGCGAGCATCCGTTCTGGCGCCTGCTGGCCAATTTCGCCAGCGCCAAAGTCGCACCGGTCTCGATCCTGCTGGCCTTGATCGCCTTTGGTGGCGGCCTCTGGTACAGCCAGAACCTGAAGATCGGCGACCTCGATCAGGGTGCGCCGGAGCTGCGTCCGGACTCGCGCTACAACAAGGACAACAACTTCATCATCAGCAACTATTCCACCAGTTCCGATGTGTTGGTGGTGATGGTCAAGACCAAGGCCGAAGGGTGCTCGCGCTACGAAGCCATGGCGCCGATCGATGAGCTGATGTGGAAGATGCAGAACACCGAGGGCGTGCAGTCGGCGATTTCCCTAGTGACCGTGTCCAAGCAAATGATCAAGGGCATGAACGAAGGCAACCTGAAGTGGGAAACCCTGTCGCGTAACCCCGATGTGTTGAACAACTCCATTGCCCGCGCCGATGGCCTGTACAACAACAGTTGCTCCCTGGCGCCGGTGCTGGTGTTCCTCAACGATCACAAGGCCGAAACCCTGACTCGCGCCGTGCACGCGGTTCAGGAGTTCGCCAAGGAGAACAACAAGGACGGCCTGGAGTTCATGCTGGCCGCCGGTAACGCCGGCATCGAGGCGGCCACCAACGAGGTGATCAAGAAGTCCGAGCTGACCATCCTGATCCTGGTGTACATCTGCGTGGCGGTCATGTGCATGATCACCTTCCGCTCCTGGGCGGCGACCCTGTGCATCGTGCTGCCGCTGGTGCTGACCTCGGTACTCGGCAACGCCCTGATGGCCTTCATGGGCATCGGCGTGAAGGTTGCGACCTTGCCGGTGGTGGCGCTCGGGGTGGGGATCGGCGTGGACTACGGCATCTACATCTACAGCCGCCTGGAAAGCTTCCTGCGTGCCGGCCTGCCGCTGCAGGAGGCGTACTACCAGACGCTGAAGTCCACCGGTAAAGCCGTGCTGTTCACCGGTCTGTGCCTGGCCATCGGCGTGTGCACCTGGATCTTCTCGGCCATCAAGTTCCAGGCCGACATGGGCCTGATGCTGACCTTCATGCTGCTGTGGAACATGTTCGGTGCACTGTGGCTGTTGCCGGCACTGGCGCGGTTCCTGATCAAGCCGGAGAAACTGGCGGGGCAGAAGGGCAATTCGCTGTTCGCGCACTGATCCCTGACTGAAACACAAAAGCCGCAACCTTCGGGTTGCGGCTTTTTTTATCTCAAATTCACACCAATCCCTGTGGGAGCTGGCTTGCCAGCGATAGCGGACTTATGGCTGACATCCAGGCTGAATGTCGAGCCGTCATCGCTGGCAAGCCAGCTCCCACAGGGGCTGTGGAACAATCGTCAAGTGCTTGAGCTATCATTGCGTCTTTCCCATTCAAAGATTGACTGCCATGACTGCTGCAACCGATACCTTGCTCAATGCCCTTGAACACTGCGGGATGGTGGAAATCGACGGGCTGCATGCCTTCGAATTCGCCCTCGATGAAGACGATAATCTGCACATCGAATGCATGGATGGTCGAAATGCGCTGCACTGGGAATTCACGCCGGCGCAAATTCAAGCCGCAACCTTCGATTCAACCTTGCAGAGCTGGTTGATCAACGATAACGAGGGCGAACACCGACTGGTGTGTCTGGGCGATGTCACCAGCGGCGACAACGAAGAAGACGACCCAGAGGATGCATAAGCTCTGGCCGCTGTTGATCGCCGCAAGCATCGGCGCAACGGCCTTTCAGGTCGAGGCTGGCGACGATTATCAACTGCTCGTGGGCTCATACACCGCAGGCCGGAGCCAGGGCATCTATCGCCTGGGCTTTGACGGCGCGACGGGGCAGATCAACAGCAAGCCGCTGCAGGTGATCAAGAGCGAAAACCCGTCCTGGCTGACCCTTTCGCAGGATCAGCGACACCTGTTCGTAGTCAACGAAAATGGCCCGGGTCAGGCCGACCCGGTTGGCAGGGTCAGCAGTTACGCCATCGATCCGAAAACCCATGAATTGAGCCTGATCAATCAGGTGCAGAGTCTTGGCAACGAGCCTACGCACGCCAGCCTCAGCAGCGATGCCCGCCATTTGTTCGTCAGCAATTACTCGGTGTCCGAAGATCCGGGCGGTACGCTCGCGGTGCTGCCGGTCAGTGCCGACGGCACGCTCAAACCTGTGGTGCAGATGAGCAGTCACCCTGCGAGCCGGGTCAACCCCGAGCGGCAGATGTCCGCGCATGTGCATTCGGCGGTGCCGTCACCGGATGGCAAATACCTGTTCGTCAACGATCTTGGGGCGGACCGGGTTTATGCCTACCGCTACGATCCCCAGGCCAATCCACAGCGGCCATTGACCCCTGCGCAGACCGCTTTCGTGGCGTTACCCCCGGGCAGCGGGCCGCGCCACCTGTTGTTCAGCAACGATGGCAAACATGCCTGGCTGACCATGGAGATGAGCGCGCAGGTGGCGGTGTTCGATTACCACGACGGCAGGCTGACCCAGACGCAAATGGTCGACCTGGCTGCGGGGCAACCGGCATCGGATAAAGCGGCGGCCGCATTGCATGCGTCGGCCGATGGCAGGTTTCTTTACGTCAGCAACCGGGGCACTGCCAATCAGATGCTGGTATTTGCCATCGATCCGGCAACCGGCCATCTCAAGGAATTGCAACGTCGCAGCGTCGAAGGCGATCACCCACGGGAGTTCAGCCTCGATCCGGGCGGCAGATTCCTGCTGATCGCCAACCAGAAGAGCAATCAGATTGTCGTTGTCGACCGCGATGCCAGGACCGGTCTTCTGGGCAAAACCCTGCAAAAACTGCCGATGGACGCACCGAGCGATCTCAAGTTTCTGCTGCGACAATAGGCCGCAGGCCACGGTTTTCGGGGCCTGTGAGGTTCTATCAATGAGGCTGATATTTGGTAATGTTCCAAAGCATTTCAAGGCCTCGTTCCTCAAGGCGTAAGTTTGCTTCACGGCCCCACCGGGCAAGCAAGCCAACTGACTTCGAGGAATACAGCATGAACTTCAATCTCTTCTCCGTAATCGCCGCTTCCGCCATCTCTGCCTCCGTTGCCCTGCCTGCCAGTGCCAGCATTGAACTGAGCGATAAAAAATCCCACACCCAGAGCTACACCCAGAAGTACCTGCAACAGAGCGCCAATTTCTACGCCGCGCTGGATCACAAGACCCAAGCCTGAAACTTCACCCCCGCACCCGTTATGCAGGAGCGAAATCACTGGCCTATCGAGCGTTGACGCTTGCAAGGCACTGAGTGATGTCGCTCCTGCATAACGCATTTACGACAGCATCAAATGGCTATCAACGTAGCGCTTGATATCACCTGGCCAGCGGTTTAAATTTGACGCGGTTTTATTGACTCCTTCTCAAGAAAAGGATCGACAATATGGCGATGCGTCTGGCCGTCGTGCTTCTGTTTCTCTATTCCACCCCGATTCTTTCGGCTGCAGAGCCCATTTCAGGCGAGTCTGAGGCTGCCCGCGAGCGGCTGATGAGTTTTATCGAAGACTGAAATAGTCTGGCTCAATGATCAACGAAGCTGATGTTTGGTATAGACAGGACTCGTTGGTTCTTCGCAATAATTTGATTGATTCTGTGGACTCTGAAACATGTCCACGGAGTTCATCATGGCCAGCGCAATCATTACTTCTGCCAAACACGGCGCCTATGTGGCCATCGGTCTTTACCTGGTCATGGTGCTGGTTGTCAGTCTTTCCTCGCAGTCGCAACAGGCCTTCGAACCACCGGTTCAAGTCGCACACCCTGGTATCCAGTTTGAACACCGCGCACAACCCGTGTCGGGCGATCAGGCTGAATTCGCAGGAGTCGGCCAAGCATGAAAGGGCACAGACTCTGGGTCATCGCCTTCCTGGCCTTCCTGACCAATGGCGCTTCCTTGCTCGGGCTCGGCTATGGCTCGGCGGGTTCGGTGGCCCGTTCCATCGAAGCCAATCACAACATCGCCCGCAACATCGAAAACGCCAGCGCGCTGGGCATGCTGGCCGGCAATCCACCGGTCAAACCCGAAAGCGCTTTCTTTGGGCCATTCCACGTTGATTGCTCGGCCATTGGCATGTGCGAAGTACTGGCCTGATACAACACCCCACACATTGGTAGGAGCGAGGCTTGCCCGCGAAGGGGACCTCACGACCGCCAAAAGCTTCGCGGGCAAGCCTCGCTCCTACAACAGGGGGGCTATTTTTTCATAATTGAAGTGAACAGGTCGGACTCCAGAAACCGCTGCAACCACGCCTGCAAACGAACGTGGGACGTCTGCGCGAACCACTCGCGATCGACATGGGCGAACTGGCGAACAAAGGGCAGCAACGCCACATCCGCCAGGCTCGGATGATCGGCAAGCAAGTAGTCGCGGCCCTCCAGTAATTCATCCAGCCTGCGCAAGAACACCTCGCCTTCGGCGCGATAAACCGCCATCGGCTGCTCGGGGTAGCGTTCGGCGTACTTGTAGCGGTTGAGGTGCACCTTGAACACCTGATCGTTCTGCGCGATCAGCTCATCGATGGCGAGTTGCCCTTGTGGGTCTTGCTTGAGCGACCAGTCCTGCGGGTCATCCTGCGCCAGTGCCCAGCGCATGATTTCCAGGCTTTCATCGATCACCCGGCCGCCCGCGTCGAGCACCGGCACCGTGCCCTTGGGGGACAGTTCAAGCATCCGGGCCGGCTTGGCCTTGAGGCTGACTTCGACAATATCCACGGCAATCTTCGCGTAGCGCAGGGCCATCCGCGCCCGCATGGCGTACGGGCAACGGCGGAAGGAATACAGCGTATTCATTTCACCTCCAGTGTGCTCAGCCCATTGCCCTGGCGCCTTACCTGAATCTGCACCGGAATCCGCTCGTGCATTTCCTGCACATGGGAAATCACCGCGACTTTGCGACCTTGCGCCTGGAGGCCGTCGAGTGCATCCATCGCCAGTTGCAGCGAGTCCGGATCGAGGCTGCCGAAGCCTTCATCGATAAACAGCGATTCGATTTTCAGTGTGCTCGACGCCATCGATGCCAGGCCCAGCGCCAGGGCCAGCGACACGAGGAACGTTTCGCCACCGGACAACGAATGCACTGAACGCAGTTCATCGCCCATCTCGGTGTCCATCACCAGCAGCCCGAGCATGCTGCCACCGCGCTTGAGGCGGTAGCGCCGGACCAGTTGCCGCAACTGCACGTTGGCGTGGTGTACCAGCAAATCGAGGTTGTAGGCCTGGGCAATCTTGCGGAAGGTGTCGCCGGTGGCCGAGCCGATCAGCGCATTGAGTCGCGCCCAGCGCTGGTATTCGCTGTAGGCGTCGGTCATGCGTTGCGCCAGTGCCTGGTTGGCGTTTTGTCGACGCTGGTCCTCGGCCTGCTCGGCGCGCAGTTCGGCGCAGAGCTGCTCGCTGACGGTGCATTGATGCTGCGAATCGGCAAGCGCAGTGTCGAGCTGTTCGGCATCGAGGTTGCCATTGTGCTGCGCCTGATGCTCAAGCAAGCGCTTGTCGCGCTCCTGCACCAGGACGCTGGCTTGTTCGATGGCTTTTTCACTGCTCTGCAAGCGTTGGCGCAGCTCGGCGAGCTGGACGTCGTCGATCTGCAACAGATCCAGGAGGCCGGCATCATCCAGCTCGGGGTGACGGGTGCGCCAGTCGGCAATTTTCCCGGCCAGATCCCGGTTCTCGCTCTCAAGCGCCTGCAAGCGGTCCTGCTGCGCCTTGAGTTCGGCGGTGATTTGCACAAGTTGCGTGCCGGCGTTTTGCAGTTGTCGGGCCGTCGTTGTTTCTGCGCTGCGTGATTGCTCTACGGCGTGTTCCAGTTGTTGTTGCCATTGCTCGGCGCTGCTGTGCTCGCCGAGCAGTTGAGCGAGTTTCTGCTGGCAGGTTTGCTGCTGCTCGATCATTGCGCCGTACTGTTGTTCGGCCGCTTGTCGTTGTTGCACGCGAGTCTGCTGACGATCCTGTTCTTTCTCCAGTGTCTGCTGGCGCTGTTGCTGTTCGCCCAACTCTTCGCGTTGCTGATCGACTTGCGCCAGCCGGTCGGCGATCTGCCGGTCGAGCTGCATGAAGGTGGCCGCCGGCTCGATGCGCAAGGCCTCAAGGGTGTCTACAGGCAACAAGTGAGCGAATGCGGTGAGCTCTTCATCGATCCGCTGACGGTCACTGTTCAACTCACGTTGTTGATTGCTCAACTGCTGCGCGGCTTGTTGATGGGCCGCTTCGGCCTGACGCAACTGCTGGGCAAGGCGTGCGGCATCCTGTTGCAGGGTGAGCAGGGCGCTCTGGCGCTGTTCGTCCTGAGTGATGCTCAGGTGTAACTGATCGTTTTGCCGGGCAAGCCAGGCATCGCGCTTGTCGGCATCTTGATCCAAAAGTTGCGCAGCCAGCGCATGCGCGTCGAGGCTCGGCGCCAGGGCTTGTTGCTGTGCGACCAGTTGTTCCTGTTGTTGCAGCAATTCCTTTTGCTGCGCGATAACGCCAACGACCGCGGCGCGTAACTCGATGAGCTTTTCCTTGAGCTGATCAACCACCTGCTGCGCGTTGGTCTGTTCGCTTTCGTCGTGTTTGCCCAGGCTTTGCAGCAGCACTTCGGGCTGATGCCAGGGGTGCTCGTGGCTGCCGCAGACCGGGCACGGCTGTTCGTCCTGCAGTTGCGCGCGCAGCTCTTCGACACTGGCATTTCGCGCCAGACGTTGACGCTCCAGCAACTCACGCGTGACGTTGAGGGTATGCTCGGCGACGGTGAGCTCGGCCTTGGTCTTAACCCCGTCCTGCGTCAGGCGATCACGCTCCTGCTGTGCGCCGAGCAGGCGTTCCTGCAGCTCGATGCCGCGTTTGTCCAGATCCTGCCGGCTGGCCCATAGCCGTGACAGGTCCTCGATGGCGCGCAGGTGTTTGCGGTTGTCCTGCAACAGGTTGCCGAGAATGCCGATTTGTTCGGCAACTGCGTCAGGTTCCGCGCCTGCCTCTTTGTACAGCACTTCAAGATTCTGTTTGTGCGCGGCCAATGCTTCGGCGCTGTGGGTGGCGTTTTGTTCAAGGCTCGCCAGTTCGGCCTGCCCTTTGTCCAAGCGGTTGCCGATCAGCATGAGTTGTTGCAGTCGATCGCGATAGGCGTTCCACGCATCGCTCAATGGCGCCAGATGAGCGCTTTGTTCAAGCTCGGTGGCGATGCGCTGCAAGCGTTCGGCGACCTGGGCCTGTTTTTCCTGCAAGGCCTGGATCGCCCCCTGGCCTTCGCGACAGGCCCGTTCCGCATCCAGTTTGGCCTGGGCGCTGCTGGCGGCATCCCTGGCCAGGCGGGTGAGGGTGCTTTGTTCCTCAAAGGCCTGGCGCAGCAACGGGGTGCTTTCGCTTTGTCGTTGTTGGGCCTCGGCCAGCGCGACTTTCGCTGCTTCGAGGTTTTCTCCCAGTTGCGTCTGAAGGTTGCTCAGTTCCGCGTGTTGCCGGGTGTGCGCGGCAATCTGCGCGGCCAGCGGTATCAGCAGGGCATCGAGTTCGGTTTTACGAGCGAACTGGTGACGTTGCGGGGCGAGTTGCTCCAGTCGCGTCAGTTTTACCCGTTCACTGGCCAGGCCTTCCCATTGCTGCCGGGCGCCGTGCAGTTGCTCGGCGGCCGCTTGCTGTGCGTCCTGCCATTGGCGCAGATCCTTGAGCCAGGTGTGCTGTTGCTCAAGCTGTTTGAGCTGCACCTGCTGCAACTTCAGTTGCTGTTGTGCGGCGTTGTAGCGCTCGTCCAGCTCCGCCCGTGCCTCGGGTGCCAGTGGGGTGACGCCGCTGGCCTGATCCTGCAACAGTTTGT
This sequence comes from Pseudomonas sp. NPDC089569, assembly GCF_050280625.1. Classification (NCBI taxonomy): domain Bacteria; kingdom Pseudomonadati; phylum Pseudomonadota; class Gammaproteobacteria; order Pseudomonadales; family Pseudomonadaceae; genus Pseudomonas; species Pseudomonas sp. NPDC089569. The sequence goes on along the minus strand of NZ_JBNNVQ010000091.1, from coordinate 11,074 downwards.
GGGCTTCGCGGGCTTCCTTGGTCTTGTCGAAGGCCCGGCGGCCCAAACGGGTATACAGGGCCGTGTCGGTGAGCTTTTCCAGCAGCTCGCTGCGGTCGTTGTCGTCGGCCTTGAGAAAGGTGCTGAATTCGCTCTGGGCCAGCAGCACCGCGCGGGTGAACTGTTCGAAGTTCAGCCCCAGTGCGGCTTCCAGTCGGGCCTTGTACTCGCCTTTCTGGCTGGCGAGCAGCTGATCCTGATCGATATCGCGAAGACTCTGGCGACTGTTCTGAAGCTTGCCGCCGGCCTTCTCCCGAGCACGGTTGGCTTCCCAGCGCGCGCGGTAGCGGCGGCCGTCGACGCCGACGAAATCCACCTCGGCATAGCCTTCGCCGGTGCCGCGCCGCAGCAGGGTACGCGGGTCGCCCGTGGCGATTTCGCCGTCGGCATCCGGGACTTTGGCATCGCGCCCCGTGTTGTTCAGACGCGGTACAGCGCCAAACAACGCCAGGCACAGCGCATCGAGCAGGGTGCTCTTGCCGGCGCCGGTCGGCCCGGTAATCGCGAACAGCCCGGCGCTGGCCAGCGGTTCGGCGGTGAAATCGATCTCGAACGGGCCGGCCAGCGAGGCGAGGTTCTTCAAGCGGATGGCGAGAATTTTCATGGCTGCTCGCCCTCCATTTGCACGTCTTGCAGCAGTTCGGCGAAATCCTTGAGCGTCTGTTCGTCGACCTCGTTGCCGTAGTTGTCGAGCCAGGCGCGGCTGAACAGATCCACAGGCGTCAGTTGATCGAGTTCGACCAGTGCGTCGCCGCCGTCACCTGCGTCTCGGCTGCCGTTCCCGGCGTATTCGGCGGCGATGCGCACCAGACGCACGGCCTTGCCTTGCAGGGCGCTTTCGACCTGATGGCGCAGGTCCGGCTGGGGCTCGTCGAGGAGCACCCGCACTTCAAGCCACGGCTGACGCTCCGCATCGGCCAGCAGGTCGACGTCCGGCAGATCCGCCAGTTGCACCAGGATCTCGGCCAGCGGTGCCGGGCCCAGGCGTTGCAGGTTGACCGCGCGCGGGATCAGTCTGGGCTCGACGCTGACCAGGGTTTCACCGTCCAGCACGATGTCGAGAATCTGGTGTTGGTAGCTGATTTCGGAAAACGACAGCGGAATCGGCGAACCGCAATAACGAATGCGTTCTTCGCCGTTGACCTTCTGGGGCTTGTGCAAGTGGCCGAGGGCCACATAGCTGATGCTCGGTCCGAACAGACTGGCAGGTAGCGCTTCGGCGTTGCCGATGATCAGGCTGCGTTCGGAGTCCTCCGACACCGAGCCGCCGGCCATGTGCGCGTGACTGATGGCAATCAGTGCCTGACCGGGTTGGCGCTTGGCATTGGCCGCCGCAATCAGCCACTCGTGCACCTGACTGACACCCCGCAGGTAGTCATCGCCCAGGTGCACACCGGTCACCTCGGCCGGGCGCAGGAACGGCAGCGCCAGGCACCAGGCGGCAATCTCACCCGAGGCGTCCGGCAGCGGCAAAAGCAGGCGCTCGGCGTCGAGCTGGCCGTCATCGAGCCACAGCACACGCCCCAGCGCGTGCGTGCGCAAGCGACGCATCAAGGGCGCGGGCAGTTCGATGCGCGAGCCGGAGTCATGGTTACCGGCAATCATCACGATGGTCAGCAGCGGCTGCTGTTCGTGGGCGCTGACGATGAAGTCGTACAGGCGCTCCTGGGCTTTGACCGGCGGGTTGACCGTGTCGAAGATGTCGCCGGCAATCAGCAGTACGTCCGGTTGCGCGAGTTTGAGTTGGCGCAGCAGCCAATCGAGAAAACAGCCGTGCTCAAAGTCACGATCCTGGCCGTGCAGGTTCTGCCCGAGATGCCAGTCGGAGGTGTGAAACAGACGCATGACAAATTCCATACAGAAGCCGTGGACGCGTGAGGTGCGGCCACGACTTTTTGTTATTTGGGATAAAGCGGTGGCAGGCCACTGTCGCCGACGGGACCTTGGGCCTGTTCGTTCACGGGAAGCGTGCGGATCGCCCGCCACAGCTCTTCACCTTGCCAATGCTGGCCGGTTGCGCTGTACAGCGCGCCATTCAAGCCGTCGAGGGCGTCGGACAGCGGTACGAAGCGGGCGGCCATGTCGGCGAGGGTTTCCGGTTGCTGCCGGGCCCAGGCGTCGAGGGCCTGGCGAGTGGCCTGGGGATCATTGGCCTGGCAGGCGCGCTTGAGGTCGTCGAGCACGGTGCGCGGGCTAGGGCCTGCCTGTGCTGTACGCAGGACTGCCGGTTGCCGGCGCGCTCGCCACCACAGGCCGAAACCCAACAGGGTGGTGCAGGCGAGGATCAGGGTGCTGAGTTTCCAGCGCCACAGGGTTTCGCTGTCGGCCGTGCCGGCAAGCTGGGCCGTACCGGTCGGCGTATCGACCTGCAGGCCGGGATTGGCCGTCACTTGCAGGGTCCTGGCCGGCAGGCTGGTGTGTTCCAGATGATCTTCGAACGTGTTCCACCAGACCACTTCGACGGCGGGCAATTCGATTGCACCACTGCGGGCCGGCACCAGCGCCTCGCGGTCCTCCCGGCTGCCCACCAGGCCGCGGTCGCCGTGTTGATTGCCCAGCACCGGTTGATCCGGATAGCGGCGCAGGCCGGCGACTTCGGTGCCAGGCAGCGGTGGCAGCTGTGAACTGGCCAGGCCTTCGGCCTTGACGGTGAGACTGCGGGTCAACGAATCACCGACCTGAACCTGATCCGGCTCCGGGTTCCACGTCTCGTCCAGGGTCAGGCTGCGCGCCGGCAACCAGGGCAGATCGGCGGGGTAGGTGATGGGTTTGGCCTTGACCGTCAGCAGCAGTTCGCTGGAGCTGACGCGCATCAGTTTGCCGGATTTCGGCGTCTGCGATGCCGGATCCTGTACGGGGCCGGCATCGACCAGCGCGGCATTGAATACCTGAGCCGGAATGATCAGCTCGCCACTGTGCTGCGGGTAGATCGCGTAGCGCATTTCAATCACGCCGTGGCGCACGCCATTGATGTCCTTTTCGTAAGTGCGCGACTCGCCCAGTTGCTCGATGCGCGCATCGGGTATCTGCAATGGCGGCAGGCTGCTGTCGTCATACAGCGACACCGAATGGTAGATGCGCAGGGTCAGGATGGTCTGGGCCTGCACATACACACTGGTTTGATCGAGGCTGGCATCGATGAACACCGGGGCCAGTTTGGTCGTGGTTTCCTGTGGCTGGCTCTCGACCACCTGAACGGTAATCGGCTGGCTTTGGGCATCGCCCAGTTTCAGCGAGGGAATCTCCACGCTGCCGTTTTGCAGTGGCAGCAGGGTAACGATCCAGCGGGTCGTGGCCTTGTTGTCACCGTTGAGGGTGTTCAACTGGTTGACCTGACGGGTGCCCCGCACTTCGAACAGCGGCTCCAGCGGCGTCAGGTCCGGCTTGCCGAATTGGGTCACATCGTTGGATTCCAGGGTCAGTTCGACCGTTTCGCCGGAGTTGAGGCGTGTGCGATCGACACTGGCGACCAGCTCCGCAGCCTGGGCCTGAACGGTGCACAGCTGCAAGGCGAGCATGAAGGCGGTGAAGCGGGTCATCGAGTTTTTCCCTGATCCTGATGTTGTTGCTGTTCATACCAGAATTTGCGTCTGAGCAATTCTCCCGGATCATCCGGGATCTGCCGCAGCCATTGCTCCAGCGCCTGCTGTTGCTCGCCTTCGATGCTGTCGCTGGCCGGGCGCATGGGCGGCGTGGTGTGCTGTTCGTCGCCCAGTTCGCTGCCGGGAACTTCATTGGTACCGGGGCGCGGCGGCGTCTTGGCAGTTGGCTCGGCAGTCGATTGAGTCTGTTCGCCATCGGTTTTCGGTTCGCCGCTACTCGACGCCTGAGCGGCGGCACCGGGGGGCGGTTCTTCCGGCGGCACTTGCCGTGTCTCGTTGTCGGATTTCGACTCCGCGGGCGGCGTGGCTTGCTGTTTGAGCAGGCTTTGCACCAGCTCTTTGTTGGCCAGGGCCGGGCGCAAGTCCGGTTGACGCTCGAGCGCTTGCTCGTACGCATCCAGTGCTGCCTCCAGCTCGCCGCTCCTGGCCAGGGCATTGCCTCGATTGTAATGGTCGCGGGCCTCGTTGCCTTCGGCGAACCGCTGGGCGGCGGCGCTGTAGTCGCCTGCTTCGTAGAGCGCCACGCCTTGCCACTGGTGGTCTTCGAAATGCAGCGCGGCCTCGGCCGGGCGTTTCTGCTTGAGCAGGTGCTGGCCCTGCTGGTCGGGGCGCAGCCACAGGTCCTGGAACTCGAAGGCAAAGCTCGGTTGCGGCAGGGTCAACAGCAGTAAAGGCAGGCAGAGCAGCCAGCCACGGCGTCCGGCGCAGGCTGCCAGCACCAACAACGGCAATAGCAGCCAGTAACCCTGGTCCGCCCAGGTATCCAGGCGCAGGGTCTGGCCGTCGTTGCGCAGGTGCCGGGGGCCGTCGAGCAGGCCGAGGGCGCGCAGGTCGCTGTCGCCCAGGCGGGCGTGACGATAGCGGCCGTCCAGGTCATCGGCGAAGGATTTAAGGCCGGCTTCATCCAGATGCGACACCAGAATCGCGCCCTGTTCGTCCTTGAGAAAACTGCCGTCCTCCTGAGTGATCGGCGCGCCTTCGGCAGTGCCGATGCCAAGCATCAGGAACTGGGTGGATTTACCCTTGAGTGCACGCGTAATCCCCAGGCGCTCCTGTTCTGTCAGGGACGAGCCGATCAACAGGATCCGGCCATCGCCAAGGGCGGCTTGTTCCAGCAGATTCACGGCCTTGCTCACCGCCAGATCGGCGCGCTGGCCGGTTTCGGGCATCAGCGACGGCTTGAGTGCATCCAGCAGGTTGCTGCTGGTGGACAGGTCGTCCGACAGCGGCACCAGCGTGTGCGCACTGCCGGCATACACCACGATGGCCGTCTGTGCATCACTGCGGTTTTGCAGCAGGTCGAAGAGCTTGCGCCGGGCCTGTTCCAGCCTGTTGGGCTGTACATCGGTGGCGAGCATCTGCGGGGTCAGTTCCAGTATCACCACCAGGGGATCGGCGGGCTTCTGACTGATTTGCTCGACACGTTCCCAGCTCGGACCGAGCAGTGCCAATACCGTCAGTAGCCACGCCACACCCAATGCCACCCAGGGCAGCTTGCTGTCGCGTCCGTTGCCACCGCTCAGCAGTGCCTCATGAAAGGCGGCGGGCAAAATCATCTGCCAGCGCCCGGCGCGTTTTTGCCGATGCCAGAGTTGCCACAGCAGCCAACCCAGCAGTGGCAACAACAGCAGCCACCAGGGGCGGAACCAGTAAGGCCAGAGTGCGCTCATCGACGCCTCCGCAGACGCAAGCGCTGCAGACGCAGGCGCCAATCGGTCCGTTGCGTTTGCAAGAACAGATCCTTGGTAAACAGACGTTGCAGCGGGTTGTCCGGCCAGAGCAGGCGGGCTACCAGCAGCATGCTCAATAAAAGGGCCATTGCCAGCGGCCAGTGATACAGCGCCAGTGCCGGGCGCGCTTCGGTCGGTTGCTGGGTCACAGGTTCCAGCTGGTCGAGGGTGTCCTTGATCGCTTGCAGCTCCTTGCCGTCGCGGGCCCGGAAGTAGCGGCCGCCAGTGGCGTCGGCAATGGCCATCAACGACGGCTCGTCGAGGTCCAGGCTCGGGTTGACGCCAAGAAAGCCGGGGGTGCCGCTTTGCTCAGGGTCGGCACCAATACCGATCGGATAGATTTTCACGCCCTCTCTGGCGGCCAGCCGTGCGGCGGTCAACGGGTCTATTTGGCCGGCATTGTTGGCGCCGTCCGTGACCAGGATCAGCACGCGGCTCTGTGCCGGGCGTTGGCGCAGACGCTTGAGGGCCAGGCCAATGGCGTCGCCGATGGCGGTGTTCTTGCCGGCAATGCCGATGCGCGCTTCGTCGAGCCAGACACGCACGGTGTGTCGGTCAAAGGTCAGCGGCGCCTGCAGATAGGCCTGGCTGCCGAACAGGATCAGGCCGACCCGGTCGCCATCCCGGCTTTCGAGGAAGTCGCCCAGCAGGTGCTGGACCAGCGCTAGGCGACTCACGTCTTCGTCCTGCCATTGCATGTCGGGGAAATCCATGGAACCGGAGACGTCTACCGCCACCAGCAGGTCGCGGCCACTGGCGGCAATCGGCAGCGGTTCGCCCAGCCATTGCGGGCGTGCGGCAGCGATCAGCAGCATCAGCCACAGCAGCAGGAAAGGAGCCTGTTGGCGCCAGGCCGGCAGGTTGGCGCGGGCCCGGCGGCGGGCCAGGCCTTCGAGGTCGCTGAGGAAGCTGACCTTGAGCGCCGGTTCGCCGCTGTCGGCCACCGGCAGCACGATGCGCATCAGCCAAGGCAACGGTAGCAAGGCAAAGATCCACGGCCAGGCGAACTCAAACATGTTTGCGAATCCAGGTGTCGACCGCCTGGGTCAGGCCGATGATGGCCTTGTCGTCGAGTTTGCACTCGGGCTTGTAGGCGCCTTCGACCAGTATCATCCAGCGGGTCAGGCCGGCGGCCGGACAGCGGTTGTCGAGGAAGGCCAGCCACTTGCGTCCATTGAGGGTATGGCTCTGGCTTTGTGGGTAGTGATTGCGGCAAAGGCGCTTGAGCAGGCCATTGAGTTGCTGCAGCCAGGCTCCGGCGGGCGCACCGTCGTAGGGCTTGGGCATCAGCGCCAGTTCGGCCAGCGCGGCGACGCGTACCGGGTCAAGGGGTTGTTCGGCACGCACGATCCGGCGTTTTTGCGGCAGGTAACGCCGCAGTTTCCACAGGCCCAGGCCGATGGCAGGCAACAGCAACAGCAAAAACCACCAGCCCGGTGCCGGTGGCCAGAAGGGAATCGGCGGTGGAGAAATCAGCGGTTGCAACTGATCGAGACTGCTCATCGGCCCGCTCCCGGCTTCTGTGGGTTCAGGTACTCGCGCAGTTGTTCGACCATTTCGCTCTGGGTACTGAGCGGCATGAGCAGCACCCGCAGCTTTTGTGCAAGGAGTTCCCAGCGGGCGATACGTGCCTCTGCCTGTGCCCGGTAGGTCTGGCGCAGGTCGAAATTCAGGGTGTCGAGTTCCAGTTGGGCACCCCGTTCGGCAAAGCGCAGGAGCCCGGCGGCGGGCAGGGCATGATCCAGCGGGTCGGACACGGGCAACAGCAGCAGGTCGCAATGGCGCGACAACAGGCTCAACTGTTGCTCGGCGCTTGTGGACAAGGCGCGTTCATCGCAAATCACGAACACCAGGCTGCCGGGCCGCAGCACCTCGCGGGCGCGACGCAAGGCCATGCCCAACGCGTCTCGGTCCGATTCGCTTTCGGTGTTCAGCGACTGGTTGACCCGCACCAGTCGGTTGAGCAATTGCAGCAGGCTCTGTTTGCTGCGCCGCGGTTTGATTTCGTAGTGCTCGTTGTCGCCGAACACCAGCCCGCCGACGCGGTCGTTGTGGCCCAACGCGGCCCATCCGATCAGGCTGGCGGCCTGGGCGGCCAGCACGGACTTGAACATGAGCCCGGAGCCGAAAAACAACCGGCGGCTTTGTTCGACCATGATGAAAATGGGGCGCTCGCGCTCCTCGTGGAACAGCTTGGTGTGCGGCTCCTGGGTGCGGGCGGTGACGCGCCAGTCGATGGTGCGCACGTCATCGCCGGCCTGGTAGACCCGCACCTGATCGAAGTCCACGCCACGACCGCGCAGCTTGGAGTGGTGCAGGCCGATCAGCGGGCTGCGTTGGCCCGGGGTCGAGAACAACTGCACTTCACGCACGCGATGACGCATTTCGATCATTTCGGCGAGGGTGATGCAGATGCCCGGCTGGGGCGGCACGTGAGCGTTCATCAAGGTCAGGCGACAGCGACGACGTCGAGAATCCGCTGGACCACGCGATCCTGGTCGATGCCGGCGGCTTCGGCTTCAAAGGACAGAATGATGCGGTGGCGCAACGCATCGAACAGCACGGCCTGAATGTCTTCAGGGCTGACGAAATCACGGCCGGCCAGCCAGGCATGGGCGCGGGCGCAGCGGTCCAGGGCGATGGAACCGCGAGGGCTGGCGCCGTAGGCGATCCACTCGGCCAGTTCCGGGTCGAACTTGCCGGGGTTGCGCGTGGCCATGACCAGTTGCACCAGGTATTCCTCCACGGCGTCGGCCATGTACAGGCCGAGGATTTCCTTGCGCGCGGCGAAAATCGCCTGCTGGCTGACCCGGCGTTCCGGCTTGGCTTCGCCGTTCAGGGCTTCGCCACGGGCCTGTTGCAGGATGCGGCGTTCGACAGCGGCATCCGGGAAGCCGATTTTCACGTGCAGCAGGAAACGGTCGAGCTGGGCTTCGGGCAAGGGATAGGTGCCTTCCTGCTCAATGGGGTTTTGCGTGGCCATCACCAGAAACAATGGCGACAGCTCGTACGTGCTGCGCCCGACGCTCACCTGGCGCTCGGCCATGGCTTCGAGCAATGCCGATTGCACCTTGGCCGGGGCGCGGTTGATTTCGTCCGCCAGCACCAGGTTGTGGAAGATCGGGCCTTGCTGGAACACGAAGCTGCCGGTTTCCGGACGATAGATTTCCGTGCCGGTGATGTCGGCAGGCAGCAGGTCGGGGGTGAACTGGATGCGATGGAACTGCGCTTCGATACCTTCGGCCAGTTCCTTGATGGCCTTGGTCTTGGCCAGGCCCGGGGCGCCCTCGACCAGCATGTGACCGTCGGCGAGCAGGGCGATGAGCAAGCGCTCGATGAGCTTTTCCTGGCCGAGAATCTGCGTGGAAAGAAAGGTTCGCAGCGCAAGCAGCGCTTCACGATGTTCCATCAATGACTGTTCCTGGAAAGGGTGGCCGAAGGCGTTCGATTAACGCCAGGGCTGGGGGCATTACTTTAATCCATCGCGGGGGGCGCCGACTAACGGCATTTTGTGCAAAGTGCGGGAAATGATTGATGAAACCGTTGGCATCGCATACGGCGCAACGGACCTGTTCGCGGGCAAGCCTCGCTCCTACAGGGGGATATGGCACCTGTAGGAGCGAGGCTTGCCCGCGAAGGCGCCATCAGAGCTGGCTGACGTAGGTGCCGGTGCCCTTGAGAATGTTTTGCAATGTTTCTTCCACCTCGGCCAGATCGCTCGCGCCGGTGCTGAGAATGATTTCCAGCGAATCATCGCCGTTGAGTGCATCGGCATCGGTGGCGGCGATTTCAATCAACAGGCGGGTAGGGCTCAAGGTGGCTTTCACGCCGTCCAGGGTCGAAGGTTCGCCATCGAGGGTGATTTCCAGCTCATCCTCGTCCGGATAGCGGGTCATCAGGAACATTTCGCCCTTGTCGCTGTGGCAGCAGAGCATGGCCATGTTGTCTTCTTCGTCGTCGCAAGGGTTGGCCATCAACAGGGGGGTAGTCATTTGCATGGGAAATTCCTGGCTCGGTGAGCACATAAAGGCAACAGGTTGCGATTCTGCCAGCCTGCGCACGTTTATGCTCGTCCGGGTGCAGAGAACCGCTGTCGTGAACGCGCAGAGTGTTACGGGTCATTTCTGGTACGAATGTTCCAGCCATTTGTACGCCAAGCCGTCATTTTTCCGTACGGCTGCTAGTGTTGTTCGATGCGTCTGCGCCAAGCTGCGTGCTGTTGACCGAATATGTCGCAGCATCGCAAGCATCGGCCTTGCCGCACTCGTTAAGCTGCGCAACGGATGAGCACCTGTAAAGGCATTGCGCTGCGCGCAGCCCAGTCGCTTTTGCAGATGCCCATTCATGGAAGGTGAATGTGACCCGAGTGTCTCGTCCAGCTTCACCCACCTGTCACCCTGTTTCCTCTGCCCGAGATTCAGGAACAGGGTGACGGGTAGCCCCCAGAAAAGGGGGTTTGCACGCGACGCTTCCATCAATAACAAGCCCAAGCGGAGTACCACAGATGGCGTTCTTCACCGCAGCCAGCAAAGCCGACTTCCAGCACCAACTGCAAGCGGCACTGGCGCAGCACATCAGTGAACAGGCACTGCCACAAGTGGCGCTGTTCGCTGAACAATTCTTCGGCATCATTTCCCTGGACGAGCTGACCCAGCGTCGGTTGTCCGACCTCGCTGGCTGTACTCTTTCTGCGTGGCGCCTGCTTGAGCGCTTCGATCACGCACACCCGCAAGTGCAAGTATTCAACCCCGACTACGAGCGTCATGGCTGGCAGTCGACCCACACCGCGGTCGAAGTGCTGCACCACGACCTGCCGTTCCTGGTGGACTCGGTACGTACCGAGCTGAACCGCCGCGGCTACAGCATTCACACCCTGCAGACCACCGTGCTGAGCGTACGCCGTGGCGACAAGGGCGAGCTGCTGGAAATCCTGCCCAAGGGCACCCAGGGCGACGGCGTGCTGCAAGAGTCGTTGATGTACCTGGAGATCGACCGCTGCGCCAACACCGCTGAACTGAACGTGCTGACCAAAGAGCTGGAGCAGGTGCTCGGCGAAGTGCGTGCCGCGGTCACCGATTTCGAACCGATGAAGGCCAAGGTCCGGGACATCCTGGCCAACCTGGACAACAGCCGGTTCGCTGTCGATGCCGACGAGAAAAGCGAAATCAAGAGCTTCCTGGAATGGCTGGTGGGCAACCACTTCACCTTCCTGGGCTACGAAGAGTTCGTGGTCACCGATCACGCCGATGGCGGTCACATCGAATACGACCCGGCTTCCTTCCTCGGCCTGACCAAATCGCTGCGCACCGGCCTGACCTACGATGACACGCGCATCGAAGACTATGCCGTGAATTACCTGCGCGAGCCGAAACTGCTGACCTTCGCCAAGGCTGCGCACCCAAGCCGTGTACACCGTCCGGCTTACCCTGACTATGTGTCGATTCGTGAAATCGACGCCGAGGGCAAGGTCATCAAGGAATGCCGCTTCATGGGCCTGTACACCTCGTCGGTGTATGGCGAAAGCGTGCGGACCATCCCGTACATCCGTCGCAAGGTCGAGGAAATCGAGCGCCGCTCCGGCTTCCAGTCCAAGGCGCACCTGGGCAAGGATGGGGATTCTAGCGAGGCCGCCAAGTGACGGACAGGGCCGAATTTCCTTTGACATGGGCGGGGGCATCCCTATAATGCTGCGCCTATGTTGAA